>JBMCPG010000043.1:0-8000 GCA_048626035.1 Cyclonatronaceae bacterium | reverse complement strand
CCAGGAAAAAATAAACGCGCGCATTTCCGAACTTGGCGAAGAAATTGACCGCGATTATGCTGGAAAAAAGCCCATTTTAATTGGCATCCTCAACGGCGCGTTCATCTTTCTGGCCGATTTAATGCGGCATCTTACGATTCCCTGCGAAGTCGATTTTTACAAACTCAGCAGCTACGGCGACGAAAAAGTATCTTCCGGAAAAGTGATTCAGCGCAAAGATATCGACGCTGATTTAACCGGGCGGCACGTCATTATTGTTGAAGATATTGTGGATACAGGGCTTTCGGCCAGCTACATCCTGAATATCGTAAACAAAAAACAGCCTGCATCCGTTGAGTTTGTAAGCCTGTTGAAAAAACCCGACGCCATCAAATATCATGTTGATATCAAGTATGTGGGTTTCGAGATCGAAAATCTGTTTGTGCTCGGCTACGGGCTGGATTATGCACAGGAAGGCCGTAATCTGGCGCAGGTATATGTACTCGATAAGGAAGCCGGCGATTCGCCGAAAAAAGATTGATTTACCGTTGAAATCGCCTTCGTTTTATAGTATATTTGAGATTCTTACACCGCGCCAAAAAAAGGAGAGATGGCTGAGTGGACGAAAGCGGCACCCTGCTAAGGTGTTGTACCCTTCACGGGGTACCGAGGGTTCGAATCCCTCTCTCTCCGCTCCAAAGCCCGATTTGCCCATGCAGATCGGGCTTTTTTTATGCCGCAGCTTTACTGAAGCGCCTCCACAATGGTATGTACGTTGTGGCGAAACATGCCTTCATAGGTGCCTTCTGGCGTATCGCGGGCTCCCATCGCATCAGAAAACAGCTCCCCGCCAAGCCGGACCTGCCCTCCCCGCTCCTCTACTCCACGTATCAGCGACTGGACGGAGCGTGGCGCGACGCTGGATTCCAGAAAAATAGCCGGAATATCCCGCTCTATGATGAGCTCAACCATCTCACTGACTTCCCGCACGCCGTAGTCGCTTTGTGTGCTGAGGCCTTGTAAGCCTTTCACTTCCATATCATAAGCCTGCCCGAAATACCGGAACGCATCGTGCGCGGTAATGAGCAGGCGCCGCTCGGCCGGAATGCTCCCGATCTGCTGTTGTGCCCATGTGTGCAGCTCTTCCAGCCCCGCAATATAAGCCGCCGCATTTTCCTCAATCTGCGCCTGTTGTTCCGGCATGAGTTCAATAAGGCGCTGCTCCACGCCTTTGCTTACTTCTATCCATAGGGAAGCATCGAACCAGACGTGCGGGTCGTAGTTGCCGCCATATTCAAATGCCTGAATGAGGCGATCTTCGGGAAGCGCCTCGGCCGCAGCATAAGTGCGCGTTGGGATCTCGCTGAGCACCTCGCCCAGGCGGGCTTCCAGAAAATGCCCGTTGTACACAATGAGCTCGGCCCGCTCCATGCTGGCGAAGTCGCCCGGCGTGGCACGGTACACATGCGGATCCACGCCCGGGCCCATACTGCCCTCTACCCGGACTAACTCGCCGCCGATGTTGTTCAGCACGTCTTCGAGCATCATGGTAGTAGCCACCACACGCGGGCGGGTGTCATCATCCTGTGGGCTGCCGCAAGCGCCGAGGGCGAGCAAAAAGCCAAGCAAGAGCCCGAATGCCATCATATTAAAACTGCTAAACACAGGTTTTCCGATCGTGGAAGAGGATATCGTAGTGCATTTCATACTTCTACCCAAATTTTAGAGGCTAATTCTGCGGGAAGTAAAAACCGATCCTGCTGAACTTCCAGGCGCACACCGCTGTGCTGCTGGTTGATGATGTATAATTCGGCTTTCAGCACCAGATTCAGGCGCGAGAGCATGTTGAGCGTATCGCTGTCCTGGGCGGTAACCCGCGCAATGCGGCATTGGGTGCCGCCGGCCAGGCTGGTGAGCCGGCGCCGGGGCGTACTTTCGGGCAGCTCCAGCTCGGCGCTCGGGATGGGATCACCATGCGGATCGTGCGTGGGATGGCCCAGTTTTTCGGCAATTTTAGCTTCCAGTTGCTCGCTGATAACATGCTCCAGCCGCTCGGCTTCTTCATGCACTTCTTCCCAGCCAAACCCCAGCACTTCCGACAAGTACAGCTCCAACAAGCGATGATGCCGCAATATTTCGAGCGCCACCATCTCGCCGGAGGCCGTAAGGCGAGCGCCATAATAGGGTTTATAGTCTATGAGTTTGAGGCCGGCCAGCCGCTTCAGCATGTTGGTTACCGAGGCCGGCTTCACTTCCAAATGCCCGGCCATATCCAGGGCCGATACCATTTCATGAGGCTCCAGAGGTTCTGAAAGCTGAAAAATGAGCTTGAGATAATTTTCCTGCGACTCGCTTAATTCGGGCTTCATAAGTTTAGGCTATTTAAAGTTTGTGATAGCTAAAGCTACAAAATAACCGGCAATTTTCAACATAATATGTTATTTGCCGCGGCTGTATTTAAATTTATTTTTTGCAAATTAATAAAAATATGTACTTTTAGTTTAGGCTAAACTAAATTATTTAGCCCTGAAATTAACTGCTGCTATGTTTACTGGCACAATAGCATAGCATTACGCATCATTTTACTTACTAAAAAACAAAACGCACATTTAATATGAACCCTTATTTTTACTTTACTTCACGTTTACTCATCCTGCTGCTGTGCCTCATGATGATGTTTGCGCAGGTTTCAGCATCTGAGTCCATCACCATGAGCCAGGCCGAAGCAAATGAAACGGAACTGCTTATTGCCGGGCAGATTCAGGATACAAAAGGCGCGCCTATGCCCGGTGCAACTGTTCAGGTGTTGCGCGAGGGCAGGCTGCTAAGAGGCTTTACAGCAGATAGCAACGGCTTTTTTGAAGAGCGCCTGAGCGTGCATGAGAACACAGATACCATCACCCTGCGCATCAGTTTTGTGGGCTATACAGCACAAGAACGTGAATTGCAGCTTGAAGACGGCCGCGAATTTACTAATCTGATGATTGAGCTGCAGCAGGCCGTTTTGCAGCAAAACGAGATATCGCTTACCGCATCTCCTACGGGCAGCAATCGTTCTTATCGCCCCACCGATGCTGTAGCCCTGAATGATCTTCAGCAGCGGGCGGCCGATAATTTTGGGGCAGCGCTGGCATTTCAGCCGGGGGTTTCGGTGCGCAGTTTTGGCGCCGCCGCTTCCCGGCCGGTAATTCGCGGCTTCGACGGGCAGCGGGTGCTAATGCTTGAGAACGGCGAACGCATGGGCGATTTAGCCGAAACCGCACCCGATCACGCCACGGCCATGGATACCGACGTGGCCGAGCGCATTGAGATTATTCGGGGGCCGGCCAGCTTCCTGTATGGCTCCGGGGCCATCGGCGGAGTCGTAAATGTGCTTAACGGGGATGTGCCCACTAACTGGCAAAACGGCCTCAGTGGGCGTGTTTCGGCTACCGGAACCAGCGTAAATGAGGGCGGCTCCGGCTTTGGCCGCTTCACATACGGCGGGGTACAAACGGCCGTAAGCGGGCGGCTGAACTACAGAGATACCGGCGATATTCACACCCCCGACGGCCCTCTTTTGGGCACCGAAAACCAGAATCTGAATGCCGCGCTGGGGCTGGGATTTCAGAATGATGGCTTCCGGGGCGGACTTTCAGCTTCCTTTTTAGATCAGGATTATGGCCTGCCGGAAGCCCCGGACGACCCGCTCGAAAACGTGGGAATTCGCCTCGACCGGCAGCAACTTGGCGGCTTCGGGCAATTCGAAAGCAGTGGATTTTTTGATCATAGTCAGCTGCGTTTTAACCTGAGCCGGTATAAGCATCAGGAAATAGAGACCGAACAGGAAGCAGCGGAAATGCCACCGGTGGAAGAGCTGGAAATTGAGTTTCGTACCACCACGCTGAGCGGCTCGCTGCTCATGATTCGCGAAAACCGGCAGGACGGACAGCGCAGCGGGGCCGCAGGAAGCAGCATTATGGTGCGCGGCCTTGGCCTGGGCGGCAAAGAAGGCCTCACGCCCGACGGTCGCAACCTGAACACTGCTGTTTTCGGCTATATAGAGCAGCCCTTAACCGGCAGCTCAGCCTTCAGGCCGGGCTGCGCGCAGACTACAACCGCCTGGAAACCTACGCCAACCAAAAATTTGATCAGCCGGAAAATCCGAATCGGGATGATATCGCCCTGAGTGGCTCCCTTGGGCTGAATCATCGGGCGGGATCCTATTCAGAAAGTGGCCTGCAGCTCGCGCGCTCCTTTCGTACGCCCACCATCGAAGAGCTGTTTACCGAGGCCGCGCATCTTGGTGCCGGGGCCTACGAAATCGGGGACCCGGAGTTGGACAATGAGGTGGGTTATGGCCTGGATGCCTTCACCCGATACGGACGCGGCATGATAGACGCCGAAATAAGCGCCTTCTACTACCTGATTCAGAACTTCATCGTGTATCAGCCGACGGACGAAATCCACGAGCCTTCCGGCCTTCCGGTTTCTCGGGTAGAAGCCGACAGCGCGCGCTATTACGGATTTGAGGCCGACCTGATGTTTCGCCCGACACGTTATATAAGCGCTTCGGCCGGTGCCGATATGGTCCGCGCCGAACGGCTGGACGATGGCGGAAATCTGCCCTTCATTCCACCCGTAAAGCTGCGCGGAGGACTGCGCTATGAGCGCCCGGGCTGGCATGCCGGGGCGGAGCTGCTCCACGCTTTTGAGCAAAATCGCACCGCACCAAACGAGGAAGCTACAGATGCCTACACCCTGCTCCACCTCAGCGCCGGAATCCGTCTCGACGGAGCCGGCCGCCATCTGCTCGATGCCCGCATCGACAACCTCTTTAACGAGCGCTACCGCGATCACCTCAGCCGGGTTGAAAACCGCGCCGTGCGCAACCCTATGCCCGGCCGCGGCTTTACCCTGCGGTATCAATATGTGTTTTGAAATTCAGATTGAAGCGGCGGTTTAAATGAACTCAGGGCCGGGTGATGAGATTCGGGCCGTAAATAGTGCTCAGAAAATCATAGTAAACCTGCTGGAAGCGCGAATGCTGTGCGGCATCGGTAAGGTGAATATACACCATTGCCGATGCCTCACGCGCGGGGTCGGCAAGTGAGTAGCCGGGCACGATGAGCGGCTGCGGCCCGGTATAGTACAATGGAATTTCGTAGCGAAAATCCTTGCCATCGTGCATAATATCTACCATAAGGCGGCGCGGCTCATCCGTAAAACGGGCGTTAATCATATTCGGATGATTGCTGCCAATCTGCTCATTTCGGAGATTGAAGAGGTAAAAACGGCTGAACGGCTCTGCCCCGGATTCCGCACCAAAAGCTGAAAGCGTAGCCGGCCCCTCATCGTAACTAAAGCTGATGAGCCAGGAGCGCTCGGGCATTTCGTCGCGGTATTTATGAAGCAAGGCCGTACGCAGCGCATAAGGCGGTTCCGGCTTCTGATGGAGCAGGCGCTGCGGAAGAGCCTCGTAGCTGAGGGTCGCGCTGAGGGCACCGCGCACTTCGGTGAGCGGGCGCACGCCGTAGCGATTTTCCGGCTGCAGCGCCAGCTGAAGATACAGCAGGCAACCCAGGGCAAGTAAAAGTCCGGCGCGACGCCGCAGCCGGGGTTTAGACGCAAAATAAGCTGAAACAGCGACGCCGGCGCCGGTTAGCATAACATACACGCCAGACATCCAAAAGATGATGAAAAACGTAAATGAAAACGCAAACAGCCAGCCTATGAGCAGTTGAGCGGCCGTCAGCCCGGCAACCATCACCCAGGTTCCGGGAAAACGAAAGGCGGCAAAAGCAGATTTGAGGGGCATATACAAGACAACAAATTGAGATCAAAAGCGAAGGAAAAGATGGTCAGGTCTGGTGGTAAAATACGTAAAACGCCAGAGCGCCGGGCCAGCTTCCGCCCGCCCGCACCCGGAGCTCCTCAACCTAAACCTCAACCTCAACCTAAACATCAGCCTCAACCCAAACTCACTTCAGGAGCGTCATTTTTCGGGTGATGGTTTCAGCGCCCGCTTGCAGGCGGTAGAGATAGACGCCGCTGGCCAGATTTTCGGCCTCAAACTGCAGCTGATGCGTACCGGCATTCATGCGCTCATCGGCCAGCGTAGCTACTTTCTGCCCGTTAATACTGAACACTTCCACGCGCACATCGGACGCTTCCGGCAGGCTGAAGGCAATTTCGGTATTGGGATTAAAGGGATTGGGATAGTTCTGCGCGAGCTGAATTTGATCGGGCTGATCAGGATTTTCATCGCCGATATCGGCGAGCAAACGCCCCATATTAAGCTCGAAACGCGGCGATGCATCATAATAGGGGGCGTTTAAAAGCTGTGGCTGTTCCTGCATTGCAGCGGCGGTTTCCAGCAGGGCGTCGCTGCTTTCATAGGTAAACGTAATCGATTCGGTACTGCTTAAATCTACAGATTCTCCGGTGAAGGTATCGGTGATTCCAAATCCCCAGGCTTCATTTCCGACCGAAAAGCCATCGCTGATTTCCCAGGTCAGTTCCACTTCTCCGGTAAACGGCTCAAAGGGGCCGCCGGAAGGACTTTTGGCATCGCCATCGGGCCGAAGCGCCGTAATTTGAAGCGGCCATGTATCATACTCAAAAGACTCGGGCAGGTGCTTGAGCTCCAGCGCATTTCCTTCATCAAGCAGGGCCATGTGTATAAACGGTTTATGATCCATCGGCAACAGAGAAAGAATATTTTTGCGCGCGGCCGGTACGCCGTAATCCCCGTCCCGCTCGAGTGAAACCATGATCTCAGCGGCTTGTTCGCCGTTGATCTCCGCCCTCAGGCGGAAAACGGGGGGCGTGTTGTCGTCCTCATGAAGCTCTGCCTCCCTGCTGCCCGGCCGGCGCGCCGAAGCGGGAATGGTGAGGCTGGCGTTTTCGACTTCACTTTGCACCAAAAAGGCCTGGAAGGGCGCGATGGCGTAGCTGCCGAGGCCGCCGGCAAAACCGTTCCACGTGCGGTAGCCGCCCGAAGCGGTAAGCACGTCGAAATCTTCATCATAATTTTTGCTGCTTCCGTTGAAAGCATGATCATAAACATACACAACATCTGAAATGATGTCGGGATTGGCTTCCAGCACTTCCTCAAAATCCAGCGGAACCGAAAACGGGTTGCCCAGCAGGGTGAAGGAACCGATGCCGGAATTCAGCTCAACGCTCACATCATCTATTACGGTCGGGCCTTCCACGCTCCAGGGTTTGGGAAAACCGCCCGATTCGGGGTCGGTGAGGTCATCCAGATCAAATACGTAAAACAGGTAGCCCTGGCCGTTTTCAGCAGCGGCGGCGTAGTCGGGCACGGCGGTGTAGCCGTCATCCTCACCCAGAGTAAACAAATTCGGCTGTCCGATATTCATATCGCCGCCGGTCGCGCCCTGCGTCCAGAACGGGTTGAAGAGCTCGCCGAGGCTTAGTTCCTGCACCGGCGCGGCCAGAAACCGCCAGCCGGCCATGCCCTCAAGCTGGGTTTCAACGGTGCGCGGGCTGCCGTCATCTTCCTGAAACGGCGTAATAAGAATATCATCAATATTGAAGCGGCGGCCGTCGGAGCCGGAAACCGCGCGGATGCGCATGCGGCTGGCATCAGGAATATTGGGGGTGGCGGTGTAGCTGGTAAGCTCATCAATCCCTTCGAGCGATATTTCCGGGCCGTATTGCTGCCAGCTTTGGCCGCCGTTGGTACTAAGCTCCACCACAAAGGCCGGGGCTTCGGGATCCTGGTCGCCGGGAAAACCGGAACGGCCGTACAAAAAGCTGATTTCGCCGATGCCGTCTTCCATATCTACGCGCATTTCCAGCAGCGTTTCTTCGGCATCGGGCGAGGTTTGCCAGCGCAGGCGGGCCGACTGCTGACCTTCGCTCAGGTCGTTGGCATCGCTGCCAATAAGCGCGTTACTCAGCAGCCAGGTGCTCCCATTCAGCGTGATGAGTTCGGAAGTGTAGCCGTTCTGACTCTGGGCGTCTTCAAAATCGACGAGATAGCCCTCGCCGGGCGCTGGGTCTGGGGCTTCATC
>JBMCPG010000042.1:0-8019 GCA_048626035.1 Cyclonatronaceae bacterium | reverse complement strand
AAACGGCCGCCCGGGCAATAGAAAAGGCGGTGCTGCGGGCCCGTTTCGAGCAATTAATGCCCGGCCTGCCCTGTTATTTCGATGGGGCCCATAATCCGGAAGCCTTTGCTCAGGCGCTTGCTGAAGTGCATCGAAAGGCAGGCTCGCGCAAAAAAGTGCTGGTGTTTTCTATGATGCGGGATAAACTAAACGATGAGATGATTTCCATGCTTTTGCAGTTCGATGAAATCTATTATTTTAAAACTACTTCAGAAAGAAGCGTAGCTTTTCGGGAGTTAAGCCAACTTTTACCAAATGTTAAGCGGTTTAGTGATAAAGAATGGCTATCTTTAGCCACACGGCTTAAAAAAGTGCCGGAAACTCTTCCTTCAGCTTCAGCTCCGGCGGCTGCCAAAGCGACTGAGTCTGTTTCGCGTTCTAAAATACCACCGGATACCACAACTCCGGCCCCCCCGGCGCTTGTGCTGTTTTCAGGTTCGCTGTATTTTTATGATTATGTAACCGAACTGCTGGCACGGGCTTCGCCTGAGCCAATGCGGCTGTAAATTTCTCGCATATATGCCTGCTTGCAAATCAGCGTTTTGGCCTATCCTCTTTGCCGGGATCGTTTTTTTCATACATATTGCTTGCTGTACTTTTGCCTGAAAGTTCTCTGCCCGCCTAACCTGCTGGAGAAAGCGCCCCCGGGTTTTCAAACCTGTTTCCCATAGCAAGGTGATATCTTTTTCTCTGAATCTTCTATAATACCGCTGGTTTTCTCGTTTTCTATTTGCCTTCCAAGCTCGAGTATTACCCTTGTTGATGGTTCATTTTGTAGTGGTATCAATCAGCAATAAATCAACTTTCTGTTTCGGATGTATTGCGGCTTGTTATGTTTTACCAGCAGAATAATATTGCTATTATGCCATTATCATAATAAGCGGCAGTCATATTGAATGAAGGGCATGTTTGTTTTTTTCTACATATTTCAAGAGCTGAAGCATCGGTTTGCTTCCCCGGGGTTTGCCATATTGTAAGATGCCGTACTCATTTTTTCCAAATACCCGTAATGTTGCTGTTTTGCCAATAGCTGCATGGTATAGGTACTGCCTTTACTTTCAGGCCAGCCAATGGCCCGCTACAGCGGCCTTGCCCAACAGATACTTCTGCTATGCAACAGGCCTTTTACCCGAATTTCATCATTGTTACCATTTAAGAAGAAGGAAAGCTGGCCCGGCGTTGTATTAACCGCCGGCTTTTCGAACATTTAACTTTATTAACCCTGATACAACCACATGGTTGAACTCACAGACCACGTACTTGACAGGCTGGAAAGCTACACTGTTAAAGAATTACAGGCTATTGCTAAAAAGCTGGGCCTCAAATCTATAACAGGCAAGAAAAAACAGGTGCTCATAGAGCGTATTTCTGAAGCTGCGAAAGCCAATAACGCCTCCTCCCCGGCCGAATCGCAGCAAACCAGCAGCGAAGAAGAAGTGCCGAGTTTATTTTGGGCATCGGGCAAAGAGGTAAAACAAAACACCGGCCGCAAACCAAAGGCATCATCTGCGGCGGCGGAGCCTGAGATAAAGCGCCTCGGAAAACGTTCTCAGGCTGCTGTAAAAGATGCTCCCAAAAGTAGCAAGGCCTCTTTTGTGAAGGAAAGCCGGCTTGGCGGTAAAAAGCCTGAAGCACCTGCTCCGTTTAAAAAACGGGATTCCAATGCGGTTCCGGATGCGGCGGGGGCCAAGTCTTCTGCGTCCGGCGCGGGGGCAGGTTCAGGCAAGAAAGAGCCGGCAGAGCAAAAGCCACGTACACTCAATAAAGATGAAGAAGCCCGGCTCGAAGCCGCTATCCGGGAGACAAAAGCCAGCAAACAGGACAGTAACTCCGGCGGCAAACCTGCTGCCAAACCAGCCCATGAGCCGCGCAATACCTGGCAAAAAGCCCCGGCTAAAAATCAGGATACGCCCGAAAAGTCCCAGCCGGGCCGGAACACGCCGGGTAAACAAAGCGCAGGAGAAGCAGCTCCATCATCGAAAAAAGGCCAGGCTTCGCAAAAAAAACAGCGTCCTCAGCACCCACAAAACGCGCCTAAGCAGCCGCCCAAAAGCAAGAACCAGCCGCATCAAAAGCCATCGCAAAAACCTAAAGCGCCGGCCAAGAAGCAGCCGGATATGCTCGAAGAACAGGATAATCTGCCGGTCTCCAACGCTCCCACCATTCTGGAACGTGTAAAAGAGCTAACGCCCAAACTTGGCGGTTTTATCATAAACGAAGGGACGCTGGAAATTTTGCCTGATGGCTATGGCTTCCTGCGATCCGTTACCTATCATTTTCAGTCCAGCCCGGACGATATCTACGTCTCGCCCTCGCAAATAAAGCGTTTTGCGTTGCGTCAGGGAGATACGGTCGTCGGGATTATACGCCCCCCAAAAGTAGGCGAGCGCTACTTCGCTCTGCTGCGTGTAGAGGGCGTTAACGGGCACGTGCCCGGAGGAGATGCCGATGCCCGCCCCGATTTTGAAGACCTTCTTCCCGTATATCCTGAAGAGCGCCTCAAGCTGGAAACCTCGCCTTTTCAATATGCCACGCGCATAATAGATTTGTTCGCTCCGCTTGGAAAAGGGCAGCGCGGCCTTATTGTGGCCCAGCCCAAAACGGGCAAAACCTCTATCTTGCGCATGACAGCTAACGCGGTAGCAAGCAACAATCCGGAAGCTAAAATCATGATTTTACTTGTGGATGAGCGCCCCGAAGAAGTTACTGAAATGCGCCGTAATGTGGCCAATGCCGAGGTGATGGCCTCTACCTTCGATATGAAGCCCGAAAACCATATTGCCCTCGCCGAGCTGGTGTTTGAAAAAGCCAGGCGCCTGGTCGAAAGCGGCCACGATGTGGTGCTGCTTATGGACTCGCTTACCCGCCTGGCCCGCGCCTATAATATCGCCACCAGCTCGGGCCGTACCATGAGCGGCGGCGTAGATTCGGAAGCCCTCAAAAAGCCCCGAAAACTCTTCAGCCTGGCCCGAAACGTTGAAAATGGCGGCAGTCTCACCATTCTGGCCACGGTTCTGGTCAACACCGGCTCGCGCATGGATGATGTCATTTTTGAGGAATTTAAGGGCACCGGGAATATGGAACTCGTGCTCGAACGCCGCATCGCCGAACAGCGCGTGTTTCCCGCTATTGATGTTTTTAAGAGCGGCACGCGGCGCGAGGAGTTGTTTGTGCGCGAAGATGAGCGCGAAAAAGTAGTGCTGCTGCGGCGCTTTTTGTCGAATATGTCGCCCTTGGAAAGCGTGGAATTTTTGCTCAGCAAAATAAACGGCACACGCAACAACCAGGAATTTCTGATTTCTATGAATCAGTAGCCGTGCGGCCCGGATACCATCATACAAAAGGCGGCTCCAGACTTGTCTAAGGAGCTGCCTTTGTGGCTTTCAGGGTGATGGCATCTCAGCTTTTGGCGATGGTTTTGCCGCGTTCGTCGCCTTCACGAATGGCCAGTTGCCCGCAGCCGGCATCAATGTCGTCGCCCCGGCTGCGGCGTACCGTGGCTCGCACGTCGTAGCTGTTGAGCGCACGCATAAAACTATCGAGCTGTGCCTCCCGGACGCGCCTGAGCGCTACACCCGCCACGTTGTTATACATAATAATATTGACTTTACTGGGAATCCAGCGCGCAATTTTGGCCAGCGCTTTGGCATCTTCTGCGCTATCGTTGAAGCCGTCGAAGAGCAGATATTCGTAGGTTACGGGCTGCCCCGTTTCGGCATAATAATGGGTGAGCGCTTCGCGAAGCGCCGCCAGATTCAGCGAGCTGTTGATGGGCATGATTTCATCCCGCTTGGGATCGGTTGCCGCATGAAGCGAAATGGCCAGGCGGAATTTCTGGCCTTCATCGGCTATTTTTTTGATTTGCTTGGTAAGCCCGACGGTGGAAACGGTGATGCGTTTAGGCGATAGGCCAAGGCTTTTTTCATCGCTTATGATGGCCGCCGATTCCACCACTGCCTTATAATTATGAAGCGGCTCGCCCATGCCCATATACACAATATTGGTGATGCCCCGGCCATATTCGGCTTCGGCAACTTCGTTAATTTTTACCGCCTGATCCACAATTTCGCCGGGATGGAGATGCCGCAGAAAGCCCATTTTTCCCGTGGCGCAAAATGAGCAGCCAAACACGCAACCTACCTGCGAAGAAACGCAGACGGTAAGGCGCTTTGCCCGGCCGTCTTCCTCAAAATCAGGAATCAGTACAGCTTCAACCTTATGGCCGCCGGGAATCTGGAATAAAAACTTGATGGTACCATCGGCTGATTTCTGCTGCGAGGCGGTTTTCAGCGTGCCTACGACGGCTACTTGCGCGAGTTCGGCGCGCAGCGATTTTGATAAATTGCTCATTTCTTCAAAATCCGAAACCTGCTTTTGGTACATCCACTGAAAAAGCTGGTCGGCCCGGAAACGTTTCAGACCCGCCCGGGTACAAAACGCCTGCAGTTCGGCACGCGTGAGGGATTTCAGATTTACTTTCTGGTTGTTATCGGCTTTTAGCTGCTGGCTGGTTTCTAAAAAGCGGAGGGTTTCCTGCGTAACGGGTTTGCTGCTCGGTTGCACGGATAGTGAAATTAAATGAAATATAAATGTAGCTTTAAAATAAGGCTTTTTGCACGATTTTTTGCTATATAAGGCGCTTAAGGCCGCTGGTGCCATCACCCTTTACACGGCATGATTTTCATTTCCCGGAGCTGCGGGCAGCCTGTGAATTGAGCCCGGCCGGCGGAATGCTTTTTGCCCGACAACGCGTATCTTAGCGCATCGCTTCTTTCGACTTTACAAGGATTTTTCTGTGCATAAAAATCAGCAGTACAAAATTTTTACCGATCCCATTCATGGTTTTATAGGCGTGCCGAAAGGGCAGACGCTTCAGCTCCTGGACCACCCTTATGTGCAGCGGCTGCGTCGCATCAGGCAGGTTGGCATGGCCTATATGGTGTTTCCCGGTGCCGAGCACTCACGATTTTCGCACGCCCTGGGCGCGGTTGGCCTCATGATTAAAGTCCTCAACAGCCTGCGCGACAAGAATACGACGATTACCGGAAAAGAGTATGATGCGATGCTTGCGGCAATTTTGCTGCACGATATCGGCCATGGGCCCTTTTCGCATACGCTTGAGCACAGCCTCGTCCGGGATTTCCATCATGAAAGCATGACGCTGGCCATGATGCGGCAGCTCAACGAAAAATTTGACGGCCGTCTGGAGCTGGCCATCGATATTTTCACCAATCAGTACAGCAAGACGTTTCTGCACCAGCTTATTTCCTCGCAGCTCGATATCGACCGGCTGGACTACATCAAGCGCGACAGTTTTTATACCGGGGCTATGGAAGGCTCTATTGGCATCGACCGCATCTTAAAAACGCTGCGTGTGCATCAGGGAAACGTCGTGATTGAGCGAAAAGGCATCTACGCTATCGAAAATTACATCATGGCCCGGCGGTTTATGTATATGCAGGTATACCTGCATAAAACCGTAATCAGCGCCGACCTGATGCTGCGCTCGCTCATAAAACGGGCGCGCGATTTACTTAAAGCGGGCCAGAAACTACCCTTCAGCTCCCGTGCGCTGCGCTATTTTATAGAGCAGTATCCATCGGCGCAAAAAGGCATCAGTAAAGAACTCATGAATTATTATGTGATGCTCGACGATAACGACATCATAATGTGCATCAAGCAATGGGCGGGCCACGATGATGCCATTTTATCAGATTTATGCAAGCGATTTATTAACCGGCGGTTTTTCCGGGCGGCGGCTATGGATGAGGCGCCAAGCCCGGAGCAGGTGCAGCAGCTCCGGGAAAAGACGGCCCGCGCGCTGCAACAAAAAGGCTTGCCGCACCACGAGCAGGCCGTTGCCTATTATCTGCATTTCACCCAGAGCAAAAACGAGGCCTATAAATACAAAAATGAAAGCATTTATATTTTAGACGACAACGGCGTGGCCGTGGAGTTTTCCAAAGCCGCCGACGCCCGCCATATTGAAGCTCTGAGTATGCCGGTCGTTAAATATTATGCGGTACATCTCAAGGAAATCGGGCTGGAAAGCTAAGCAAACGGCTTCTTTACCAGTCGATGCGGCCGCGGTTGGGCGGCTTGTCTTCGCCCCGCTCTTCGGCAATAGGATCGGGAACGTAGCCGGCCGGCTGTTCAAAAGATCCGTCGCTCCAGCTTGCCTCGGGATCGTTCATTACGCGAAGGGCCCATTCGGCCACAATAGGAAGCGAGGTACGCGCCCCCTGCCCCATGTAGCTGTCTTCGGGAAAGCGTACGCGCCGGTCTTCGCCGCCAATCCAGGTGCCGGCTACCACATGCGGGAAAGCGGCAATAAACCAGTTATCGGCCGCATCGTTGGTGGTTCCGGTTTTAGCGGCCACATCCTGGCGGATGCCCATATTCCGGAAGCGAACCCCGGTACCATGCCCCCAGCTGCCGCCGCTGATTACCCCGCGCAGCATGTCGATAATGGTGTAGGCCGTAATCGGGCTAATGACTTCTTCCTGCATTTGCGGAGGCGCTTCAAACAGTACGTTGCCTTCGCGGTCTTCGATGCGCAAAATTGAGATCGGCTCTACTTTTACCCCATTGTTCGCAAAAGTTGCATAGGAATTAACCAGCTCCAGCAGATTTACTTCGCCCGTTCCCAGGGCGATGGCCGGCACCGCCTGCAGATTCGATTCTATGCCCACGCGTTCGGCCATCTGTTTTATCTGGCGCGCGGCCGGAAAAAGATCGCTTAACTGATCGGTATCCGGAGCGCCGGCCAGCTCGGGAAGCAACCTCACGGTTACATTATTCAGGCTGCGGGCAAGGGCTTCACGTAACGACACCATTTCCGGCCCCGAAGAAATAGAAATGTCGTTGGGGGCCCATACGTTGCCGTTGTCGGTGCGGAAACTTGTAGGAAAGCGGGAAAACTCATGATAGGGTTTATAGCCATTATCGATGGCAAGGGCATAGACGAAGGGTTTAAAAGTTGAACCTGCCTGCCGGCGCATATCGCGGACGTTATCCCGCTGTATGGTGGAATAATCGGTGCCGCCTACCCAGGCCAGCACATGGCCGGTGCCCGGCTCTATGGCTACGAATCCCCCTTCTAACCGCACGCGCTGTTTTTTAATCTGTTCCACAAACTCAGTGTCTGTCATCAGAGAATCGATGATTTCCTCCTGTGTTTGGCTGCCGATCCGCCGGGCCTCCTGGTATTCGCCCGATTCCCGGACATATTCGCGTAAGTGGTGGTCAAAGCGCTCGAAATAATCGGGCATATAACCCTCCTCATCGTCATTACCGCCCCATTCTTCCACAAAAGCCGTTTGAAGAGAATCCACTTTTTGGGCCATCACCTGCTCGGCGTGTCGCTGCATGCGGGCATCGATGGTAGTCCGCACCCGCAAGCCGTCGCGATAAAGATCGTAGCCGTTTTCGTCGGCCCAGTCTTCGACCTGCCGGCGTACATATTCGCCGAAATAGCGGCTCTGGCGAGACCTGGTTCGGGGGCGCTGATAATCCAGCACAATATCCTCGGCAGCTAATTCTTCGTACTGGCTCTGTGATAAAAACCCACGCGCCACCATCTGGCGGAGTACCACGTTGCGCCGCCGCTTGGCGTTTTCGGGTTCAAGGCGCGGGTTATAATACGATACGGCTTTGAGCAGGCCAACAAGCGTAGCCGATTCCGGAATATCGAGATACAGGGCTTCTTTGTTAAAATGCGTACGCGCGGCCGATTCTATACCAAAAGCGCTGTTACTGAACTCTACGGTGATCAGGTACATCTCAATGATTTCGTGCTTGGTATAATTTCGCTCGATCTGTACGGCGGTTATCATCTCACGCAGCTTTCGTATTACCGATACCTCCCGGCCAATAGAGCGGTAGAGGTTGCGGGCCAGCTGCTGCGATATCGTAGAGCCGCCCTGCGGGTCTCCGCGCAAAATATGGTAGGGAATGGCCAGCGTGCGCAGCATATCCATG
>JBMCPG010000041.1:0-8137 GCA_048626035.1 Cyclonatronaceae bacterium | reverse complement strand
TTCTGCGCACCCGGGCGTATGCCGATGCGTATGGCGCTTTTCATGAAGCGCATGCTCTTGGCGGCCGTTATGCCGAGCTTGCTAGAGAAGCAAAAGAAGAAATTGCAAGCATGAATAGCCCCTTGTGGTAATCTGCGGCCGCCCCGATTCCGACCTTTATAATATTGTTTTTTCCTATGTCTTCTTCCGAGCTCTCTGGTTCTGAATACGATTCCGCTTCCGGGAGCACGACTCCTGAACCCGCCCGGCCGTTTTCGCGCTGGTACTTTAAGCTACTTTTTGCGTTTGCCTTGCTTGCAGCGCTTCTGTTCGGGCTTTCGGGCTATTTATACCGCTGGGGAATACTCGGGCTAAGCACGGCATTTACGCTGCTGCGCTACGCCAGCTACGCGGCCATGGGCCTGGGCCTGTTGTCGGTAGTCTCGTTGTTTTTTGCCGCTAAAAGCAGGTTTAAAAAACGGCACTTGCTTTTTTGCATGTTGGCGCTGCTGCTCACCGGCGGCGTCTCGGGCGTAGCCCTGTACTGGAATTACCAGGCGCAGAACCGCCCGTTTTTGCATGATGTAACCACCGATACCAGCAATCCGCCCGAATTTGACGTTATTGCCGGCCTGCGCGCCGATGCTCCTAACCCCCCGGAGTATGAGGGAGAGGAGGTTGCCGAACTCCAGCGCGAAGGCTATCCCGATATCATTACCACATATTTTGCGCACGACCGGCAGACGGTTTTTTATCAGGCGCTTGCTCTTGTTGAGGCCCGCGGCTGGAACCTGGCGCAGGCCGACGGCGACGACTACATCATCGAGGCTACCGAAACGCTGCCCTGGTTTGGCTTTAAAGATGATGTGGTGATCCGCCTCAAGGCCGACGCACAACGCACCGTTTTTGATATGCGCTCCAAATCCAGAGTCGGCGGAACCGATCTGGGCGTGAATGCGGCCCGCGTGCGCCATTTTATTGAAGACCTGCGCCAGCGCCTGCGGAATCAGCCGGTCCAAAAAACGCCCGTAGAAGAAGAGCAACCTCAGCCTCAACCTCAGCCTCAGCCTCAACCCGACAGCAGCGCCGCCCCGGCCCCCGAAGAAGTAGAAGTCCCCACGTCTGAAATACAGCAACAAGCGCCGGAAGAGACAAATCGTTGAGAACGCCCCGCAGCTGAAGGCTGTTTAAGCCTCATCATCAGAAGCCAACGTTCATCAACTTTTTGTACATGCCAGAAGGACCTGAAATTCATCTTGAAGCCGATAAAATCCGCGGAGCTGTAGGCGGCGGCCCTTGTCAGCAGGTATTTTTTTACCACGAGGCACTGAAACCCTACGAGCAGGAACTCGCCGGCCGGCGGATTGAAGATGTACAAGCCTATGGCAAAGGCCTGCTGATTTGCTTCGAGGACGATCGCTTCATCTACAGCCACAACCAGCTGTACGGCAAATGGTACATCAAACCGGCGGGCAAATATCCCGATACGAAGCGTTCTTTAAGGCTGTTGCTGCAGAACGAGCATTATGCTGCCCTGCTGTACAGCGCGAGCGAAATTCAGGTGCTGGACTCAAATGGCGTAAAAACGCATCCATACCTCAGCAGCATCGGCCCCGATATTTTGCGCTGCGATGGCCCGGAGCCGGTGCTGGAGCAGTGCCGCAGCAAGGCTTTCCGCAACCGCAGCTTTTCGGCGCTTTTGCTGGATCAGCGCTTTATGGGCGGCATAGGCAATTATTTACGCTCCGAAATATTGCATCATGCGCGGCTGCATCACGATATGAAACCAGCGCAGCTCACCGACGATCAGCTGCAGCAGTTTGCCGCATCCACGCTGCTGATGGCCCGGCGCTCGTATGAAAACAATGGCATCACCAACGAGCCCGGGCTGGCGGCCCGCTTAAAGGCGCAGGGCTACCCCCGCCGCGCCTACCGCCACTATGTTTTCGGCCGCGACGGGCAGGAATGCTACACCTGCGGCGGCGAAATTATGAAGCTGCGCACCGGCGGCCGGCGGCTGTACCTATGCCCTGCGTGCCAGAAATTTGAAGGCTGAAGCGTTTCTGCGCCATGGACGGCGTTTCGGGGGCATCACCCCGGAAAGCCCGGCTTCCGCTGTTCGGGACATAAAAAAAGGCCTGCGCTCCGTGAGCGAACAGGCCTTTTAAATACATAAACGTGATACGATTAAGAAGGGCGATTGGTCGCAACAAAATCTTTCACGCTTTCGGCATCTATGATGGCTTCTTTAAATTTGGTAGCGCCATAGCCGCTTTTCTGACCGATGATGACTTTTGCCATTTTGCGCTGCGACTTTTTAGCCGCAAGCACTTTTTCACCGAAGGATTGTTTTTTAGCCATAATGAAGAAAAATTACGTGGTTAAAACGAAAATAAGACGCAGACAAGACTGCATCGTGCGCACTAAATGTGCTTATTTAATTTCTTTGTGCACCGTATGCTTGCGCAGCGCCGCATTATACTTGCGCAGTTCCATCCGGCCGGTGGTTGTTCTGCGATTTTTGGTGGTTACGTAGCGGGAAGTGCCGGGCGCTTCGGTGCATTCAAGAATAACCTGAACGCGGGTGCCTTTTGATTTAGCCATTTGCTTGGAATCTTTTCTTGGAGCTTAACGGAAAGGGGGGTAAAACAAAAAAAAAGCCGGACGCTTAAATGCCCTGCTTGAGCGTGCCTTTTTTACGGGCTTCTTTCAAAACGGCTGAAATACCGTTCTTATTAATGGTGCGAAGGGTCTTGGAGGTTACCTTCAGGCTAATCCAGCGATCTTCCTCGGGCACATAGAAGCGTCTTTTTTGCAAATTGGTATGGAAAAGATGCTTCGTTTTGTTATTGGCTTTAGAGGAGCGATACCCGTTTAATGCCTTAGCTCCGGTAATATCATCTCTGCGTGACATGGAAGTAAGCTTGTTTTGGATGAGGATCAGAACCAAATGCGAGCCGCACGTTCATAATCCATAGATAATTTCAGGTTTTTATACAGACTGCAAAAATACGGCATTTTATCAGAAATACCAATAGGCTAAACTAACATGCTGCTAAAAAAACTACGATGCCGTTAAATCCGCCAATATATGCCGGCAGATAAGCTTTGGCACGAGAGTTGCGCTAAGGTATGCGATCATATTTACTCATCTTATCACGCTTAGCCTATTTTTTATGCCTACTGCATCTCAAACAAACGACACCGATCCGCAACTTCCCGGAAACCCGGAACTGCCTTCTTCAGCCCAGGCGCTCTCGCAATTATCTTCCTCTGAAACAGGGGTTTATAAGTATAGCGTAGAAGATTATTTCCGCAAACCGGCCCGCTCGGCCTTCGATCTTTCTCCCGAAGGCGGCTTTCTGGCGTTCCGCGAGCGCAACGAGGCCGGCAAACGCCCGATTTTTGTCCAGAATCTCGAAACCGGTGATATCACCAAAGTGATAGATGAAGGCGACGAGCTCATCGGCGGCTATATGTGGGCGACCGAAGGCCGGCTGCTGTTTGTGCAGGATAAAGGCGGAGACGAAAATTATCAGCTCTACGCCATCAATATCGACGGAAGCGAATATAAAGCGCTCACCCCGTTCGACGGCGTTAAGGTGATGCTGCTCAACGATCTGAAAGATGATCCCGAGCACATCATCATACAAATGAACAAAGAGAATGAGCAGGTGTTTGAGCCGTATCGCATCCATATTGGCAGCGGCGCGCTGGAGAAACTCTACGATAATACCGACATGAGCGCGCCGGTGATGGGCTGGCATTTTGACAAAGACGGCCGGCTGCGTGCTCTCACCCGGCAGGAAAACGGCACGGAATATGTCCTTTATTATCGCCTCCGCGATGAAGACGAGTTTTATGAAGTTGTGCGCACTTCCTGGCAGGATAATTTCAGCCTCATCGGCTTTGATTACCGCGCCGACTTCCCGCATCATGCCTTTGTGGCCACCAATCTGGAATCGGATACCGTCGAAATTGTGCGCTACGATCTGGAAAACCGAAAGGTGATAGAATCGCTGTTTCATCATCCGGAGTTCGACGCCGGCGGCATGAGCCGCTCCCGGAAGCGGGATTACGAAATCGACTTTTTCTCCTACACCGGCGAAAAAGACCACATCATACCGGTCAGCGAAACCTACAAAAAGCTGCACGAGCGCTTCACCAAAGCCTTTGAGGGCTACGAGTACAGCATCACCAGCCATACCGATGCCGAAGACCGCTTTCTGATTTTAATTGGCAGCGACCGGCTCTACGGCAGCTATTATGTCTACGATGCGGAAGCCGACTCGCTGGAGAAAATCACCGATCTGATGCCGGATTTGAAGGAAGAAGACATGGCGCCCATGCATCCGTTTCATTTTGAAAGCCGGGATGGCTTTCGTATTTACGCCTATCTCACGCTTCCGCTGGAGGCCTCAGAAAGCGAAAAAGTGCCCATGATTGTGAATCCGCACGGCGGCCCGTACGGCCCGAGAGACGAGTGGGGCTTTAATCCGGAAGCGCAGCTGTTTGCCTCGCGTGGCTATGCGACCTTGCAAATCAACTATCGCGGCTCCGGCGGCTTTGGCAAGAAATTTTATCTGGCCGGCAGCAAGCAAATTGGCCGGCGCATGCTCGATGATCTGGAAGACGGCGTTGAAGCAGCTCTGAAGCGTTTTCCCATCGACGGGCAGCGGCTGGCGATTTACGGCGGCAGCTACGGCGGCCTGGCCACCCTCGGCAGTTTGGTCAAGACGCCGGATTTATACACCTGCGGCGTAGATTACGTGGGCGTATCGAATCTCTTCACCTTTTATAAATCTTTCCCGCCCTACTGGAAACCATTCATGGGGCAGCTTCGCGCGCAGTGGTTCGATTTTGAGGACGAGGCCGAGCAGGAAATCATGAAGGAAGTCTCCCCGGCCCTGAACGTGGATAAAATCACCAAGCCGGTATATGTGGTGCAGGGAGCCAACGATCCGCGGGTGAACATCAATGAATCGGATCAGATTGTGGAACATCTGCGCGCCCGCGGCTACGACGTGCCCTACATGGTGAAATACAACGAAGGCCACGGCTTCCGGCACGAGGAAAACCGCATCGAGCTATACAAAACCATGATGGGCTTTTTTGCCCGGCATCTTAAAAACGCCTGAACCGGCCGCTATTCGAGGCCGCGGAAACGTGCCGGCAAGCGCCTTGTTGTACAAACAATAAAAAAATGCTGCCGAAAGTTAACTTGAACTGTAAGCATCACGCACGCCCATATCGCTTCCGGAAACCGGCTCAGGGAGTTAAGCACCGGTTTCCGGGCGATATGATGATATATGAATAACCGTCATTATCTACACTAACACACCTATGAAGATGACTCCTTCGCCTAAATTTGCGGCCGCCTTCGCCTTTGCCTTTTTGATGCTGGTGATCGGCTACTTATCCACCAATTCACTTAATTTAAATCTGCTGCAGTCCGGTTCCGACAGCAGCTATGTACCCCCACAGGAACAAACCGAGCAGCAGGCGGCCGAAGACCGGCCCATCGGCTCGCTGCAGGATTTAAACGATGCCTTCGTGGGCCTGGCCGATAACGCCTCGCCCGCGGTCGTAACCATCTCCACACAGCGCACCGTAACACAGCGGCAGCGCTCCCCTTTTGATATGTTCGATGAATTTTTCGGCGGCCCGCGCCGGCAAGCCCCGCAGCGCGAGTTTCAACAGCGCGGACAAGGCTCGGGCGTGATCGTGGATCCGGACGGCATCATCCTGACCAACAATCACGTGATCGCCAATGCCGATACCATTCGGGTGCGCACCGCCGATAACCAGGAATTGGGCGCCACGATTATCGGGACCGATCCCAGCACCGATATTGCGGTACTGCAAGTTGAAGGCCAGGATATGCCCCATCTGCAGTTCGGCGACAGCGACCGGCTGCGGGTAGGCGAGTGGGTGATGGCCATCGGAAGCCCGCTCAGCGAGAATTTAGCCCAGACCGTAACCCAGGGCATTGTGAGCGCCAAAGGCCGGGCGGACATTAACCTGGTAGATTTTGAAGACTTCATCCAGACCGACGCGGCCATTAATCCTGGAAATTCGGGCGGGCCGCTCATCAACATGAACGGCGATCTTATTGGCATCAATACGGCAATCGCTTCCCGCTCGGGCGGCTCGCAGGGCATTGGCTTTGCCGTGCCCTCCAATATGGCCCAGCGGGTGATGGAATCCATCATTGAAACCGGCACTGTAGTGCGTGGCTTTCTGGGGCTGACCGGGCAGGACGTAACCCCGACCCTGGCCAATGCGCTCGGGCTGGACCGGGCGCGCGGCATCGTGGTGTCTCAGGTGATGGACGAAAGCCCGGCCGAAAAAGACGGCTTGCAGGAAGAAGATGTGATTTTGGAATATGATGGCCGCCAGGCCGACAGCTACTCCCAGTTCCGCAGCTACATTGCCTCGCGGGCACCGGATACGGAAGTCTCCCTGAAGATCAACCGTGGTGGGGAGGTGATGGACATGAGCGTAACGCTGGGTGAGCGGCCCAACAACGAACTGACCGATGCCGAAGTCGAAAACCTCTACGAGCAATACGGCTTCATGGTAGAGCAGCTCAACGATGATTTAGCCGAGCAGTTCCGTCTGCGCGCCAATCTGGAAGGCGTGGTGGTAACCGAAATAGAGCGCAACAGCCAGGCCTACCAGCAGGGCTTGCGCAGCGGTGACTTAATCATTGCCGTAAACCGCCGCCGCATAGGCGACATGGCCCAGTTCAACGAAATGATGACCCTGGCCCAAGAAGAAGGCGTTGCGTTATTCCAGGTAGTCCGGCAGAACCAGCAGCTGTTTGTAGCTATAGAGGTTTGATTTGAGAATTTGAAGATTTGAGAATTTGAGAATTTGACGCAAAAAAAAGCGGATGATGCCCTGGCATTATCCGCTTTTTTTTGTGTTCGGGTAAACCTTGGTATGATGTCAGGATGCGTGCCTGTTTATACTAAAGCTCCATTCAGGATTAGAATTCGGGACGCGTTTACAGTCTCCTTTCCCTGGCGCCGTATTCAGACGCAGAACCACGTAATTTACCAAGCGCATACGCCCCGCCGGCCGCAGCCAGCAGGCCAAGTCCACCATCTATAGGCACCTGATCAGGCTCGTCGGGAAACATGGGAGGCGTTTGGGCCGACAGGAGTTCTGGTATGAAAAGTAAAAGCAGGAGGCTGCTTACCAGTAGGAAAGCAAAAAATAGATCTTTCATATTAGACAAGTAAGAGATATAAAAGTTTAAGGATAGCTTGCCGGACTATTTCATTGCCGTTGAGTCGAAATGTATAGTTCCGGCTCAGCGGCCGGCAATTATTTGATAAGCGTCATTTTTCGGGTCAGTACGCTGCTGCCCACGCTGAGCCGGTACAGGTACACTCCGCTACTCAGGTTCGAGGCATCAAATTTGACGTCATGTGCTCCGGCGCTGCGGTTCTCATGTACCAAAGTAGCCACCCGCTGCCCCATCACATTGAAGACATCCAGCCTCACTTCTGCAGATTCGGGCAGTTCGTAGCTGATTTGCGTAGTCGGGTTGAACGGGTTCGGATAGTTTTGCGCAAGGCTAACCGTTGACGGAAGCTCATTTCCATCAGGTACTGATGTAGGCGCACCGCTACTAATGGTAAATCGTGCCGGCTGTTTCTCCGATAGCGAATATTTTACCGGCTTACTCCCCAAAACGGCAATATCCTGTTCCGCACCGGAAGTCCCGGCCTTGCTGCCCGAAAGCTCAACGGTATAAGTGGCTCCCGGTTCAATCAGCGTATTTGCACCGGTCTCTAAATCATTCAGATATAAATGTTGCCCGTTCAACTCATAGTCGGTTACTTTAAAAGTATATACACCCGGCTCGGTAACCTCTGCAATCAGGGGAATCTCAATTTGCCCGGATGCGGGGTATTGCCCAATATCCATAAGCCCTACTCCCGTTTTTTCTGATGCGAGCAGCACATAGTCTTCTGAAAGCGGACTGAGCTGCCAGGCATCTCTGCGACTTTTTTCACCAGATACACCTTCTGGGTTGATTCCTATCCAGGCAGAATCATGCAACTCGTTACCCGATAATTCAATACGGATATAGCCGGCAGCTCCGTCAGCCATCAGCGCCTCGCTGGCCGGTGGTCGCTGCGTTGTC
>JBMCPG010000040.1:0-8148 GCA_048626035.1 Cyclonatronaceae bacterium | reverse complement strand
GTTCCTGGTAATCTACCGACTGTATATAACGGCCGCTGGGTGTAAAATACTTTGAGGTCGTAATTTTAAGGGCCATGCCGTACGAAACCGGCCGTATAATTTGCACCAAGCCTTTGCCAAAGCTTTGCTGCCCCATAATAACGCCCCGGTCGTAATCCTGGATGGCACCGGTTACAATTTCGGAAGAACTGGCGCTGCCGGCATTTTGAAGCACTACCAGCGGCACATCGGGCAGCAGGGCGGCCTGCTCCGTGCCGTAGGTTTGGGTGGTTTGCTCGGCCCGGCCGCGGGTGCTCACAATTTCCAGGCCGCCGGGCAGAAAAATTTCGGCCGTACGCACGGCTTCAATCAGCAAGCCGCCGGGATTATTGCGTAAATCCAGCACAACGCCCGAAAGCGGGGCATCGGCTTCTTCTTCGAGCTCCTGCAGTGCTTCGCGGATCTCCCGGCCCGCATTTTGCCCGAACCGCGAAAGCAGCACATAGGCTATTTGCTGTTGCTCGTCAGCAAAGCCGGCCCATTCTACGTTTTTTATTTCTATACGCTCGCGCTTCAGGCTGAATTCCATGAGCTCATCCATACCAAACCGACGGATGGTAAGCTCTACGGTAGAATCGACCTGCCCGCGCAGCTCTGCATTCAGGTCTTCGGGCGAGAGGCCCTCGGCAGAAATACCATTAACGCGCACAATTACATCTCCGGCACGAATGCCCTGCCGGGCTGCAGCATAGCCCTCGATGGGCGTTATAACCACGAGTTCGTCGCCCCGTGCACCTACTTCTATGCCCACGCCGGCGTAGCTGCCGGTTGTCATAAGGTCGATATCCTGGCTTTCCGACTCATCGATAAGAACGGTGTAGGGATCGAGCGTTTCGAGCATGGCATCAATACCGCTGCGAATAACCTTTTCCGGGCTTATTTCAACCACATAAAGCTCGTTTACTTCCGCAATTACATCACTAAAAATGCTGAAGTGCTTTCGGATTTGAAACAGTGGATCGCTTTCCGATATAAAGCCGGTAAACAAAACAACTGCGGCCGCAAATAACAGAAGCAGACGAGAGCGCAGGGTGGAAAAATGCATCACAAAAAAAGCAGAATGTGTTAAAATAAAGAAAAGGAAAAAGTCGGGGTCTTTCAGCGACTGACAGGAATCTGAAGCGTCTGACCCGGGCGTATCATGGTATTGGATAAATTATTCTGCCGCATAATGGCATTTACGCTACTCTCGTGCGCCCGCGCAATATCGGAAAGATTATCATTGCGGCGAACGGTATAAGAAATAGTATTGCTGGAGGAGGGCGCATCGGCAACCTGGTTTTGCGGGATACCGCTGCGCTTGCGCTCGGCCAGAAGCTGCTGTTTTTGAGCTTGGCTCATTTCGGCTATTCCGCTGAAATGCTCGCGCTGATTGGCCGGCACATACACTTTCAGGCGCTGTCCTTCCCGAATGGTATTGCCAATCCCGTTCCAGGATCGTACCCGCCATGCCTGGGTATTGTACCATTCTGCAATATGGCCTACGGTATCGCCGGAGCGCACGGTGTAGGTAAGCGGCACCGTGCCCTCCGGCGCCGGTGCGGAGGTGGTGCGGCTGGAGGATGAACTCAGGGTGCGGGCCTGCCGGGCGCGGGAAGGGTTACTCGCCGAAATGGCGACATCAGAGCCGCCGGGTACCGGAATCACAATTTCCTGGCCGGGGTGTATCATCGAAGAAAGGTTAGCGTTTGCTCCATAGAGCGCCCGTACGCTTATGCCATAACTGTTGGCAATAGCACCGAGGGTTTCTCCTCCGCTTACGGAATGCACTACCAGCGTTTGCCGCTTGCTGTCTGGCATGCTTTCGTAGGCCGTTACAAACTGCTGCTTGCGGCCTTTGGGAATTTTGAGCGGATAGGGGTTTGGCCCTGGAGGGGTGGCGAAGCGCAGTAATTCGGGATTCAGATTACGCAATTCCTGAGTGCTGATGCCGGCAAATTCAGCCAGTACGCTTAGCTCTACAGAACCCTTAATTTCTACGGTATCGTATTCGTAAACATCGATGGTTTGCGGAGTATCGAAGCCAAAATCACGATGATTCATAGTTACGAGGGATGCTGCAATAAAGCCGGGCACGTAGCCACGGGTTTCGCGCGGCAAATGCGGATAAATGTTCCAATAATCGCGCGTGCCTCCCGAAAGGTTGATGGCCCGGCGCAGGCCGCGCGGGCTGATGTTGTAGCCGGCTATAGCCAGGTGCCAGTCGCCCCAGCGCTCGTACAAATCGCGCAGATGGCGGGCGGCGGCCCGGGTGGCCTTTTCAGGATCGCGGCGCTCGTCTATCCACCAGTTTATTTCCAGGCCATAAGCCGCGCCGGTGCGGCTCATAAATTGCCACATGCCTGTGGCACGGGCACGGGAGCGGGCCACGGGAACCAGCCCGCTTTCTATCATGGCGAGGTGAATCAGCTCTTCGGGCGTGCCCTCTTCGGCGAAGATGCGCTTCATCATCGGAAAATAATAGGTCGAGCGTTCGAGCCAGCGCTGCATCACTTCCGGCCGGCGCTCGGTGAGGAAATGAACATGGTTATTGACCTGTGTATTAATGATGAGCGGCACATCGAAATTGTCTTCATCGAATTCCGGCGGCATGGAAAAGTAGCTGCCGTCGAACCATTCATCCTGAGCAAATAAATCTTCGCGCAGTTCAAAAATTTCGCCTTCTTCTGTATTTACCGGCCCGCTGATGCCGTAAAACTCGTGATATTCCGCCATCACCGAGCGGTAGGTTTCGTTAAAACGGCGGCTGCGCTCTACCTCCGGATGATCCTGCATGAGCTGCTGTACAGATTCGAGAGCTTGCATAATGTAGTCTTCAGCTAATACCGGGTCTTCATCAAGCTGTGCCTCAAGCGCCATGAGCGTTGTCCTGTTGATATCGGCAATACGCTGGAGCACTTCACGATCCATCTCACCAGGCTGAGGCCGCATATGTATATTTTGCTGCATGTCTGCATCAACGGGGTTTTCGTAGGGAAGCAGCACCTGCGGCAGGGGCATCAGCACATTTTGTGCGGGGGCGGCTGTAGAATCGGGGCGAATTTCAACAGCACCCCGGGCAGATGCCGGGAGTGCTATCAAAGCTGGAAGCACAGCGATAATGCAAAAAAGTAACGTTCGGGGCATGGAGCTGAAGGAGTCGTTTTTGAGGTTTAGGTAAGGCATTGAAACGCCGCTATAGCACGTAGCGTACAGATCAATTTTAAATCATGGACAGAGCGGAAGGAAAAACGGAGCATTAGGAGGATGATGCGGTGTTGGCACCGGCGGCTGCAACTGCGGTTTCACGCTCCGGAAAACTTTGAAATATAAAGAATTGTTCAGACAGTGGCTATTACCAATACCCGGCCGGCGTGCGGTTACTGCCGCATCCATTGCTGAACAATGGGAAGGCGGCGGCCGCTTCCGAAAGCTTTGATGCTCACACGCAGTCCGGGGGCAGCCTGCCGGCGTTTGTATTCGTTTATATCTACCATACGCACCACTTTTTGCACTAAGGAGGGATTCCCCAGCTCATCAATTATTCGCTGCTTGCTGTACTGGAGTTCGATATAGCGGTATAAAATAGCATCTAAAAGCGGATAATCCGGCAGCGAGTCGATATCTTTCTGATCGGGCCGCAGCTCCGCACTCGGGGCTTTATCGATAATGCTCTGCGGCAGCATTTCCCGGCCGTAGTAGTGTGCATTCAGCCAGCGGGCCATGGCATAGGCTTCAGTTTTGTACACATCCGACAGAACCGACAGGCCCCCGGCCATATCGCCATAGAGCGTACAGTAGCCTACGGCCATTTCTGATTTATTACCGGTATTAAGCAAAATATAGCCGAATTTATTAGAGATGGCCATCAGCAGCGCACCCCGGGTACGGCTTTGCAGGTTTTCCTCGGCCACGCCAAAGGGGGTATCGGCAAACAGCGGCTTCAACTGGGCGTTAAACGCATCATAGACAGGCGCAATGGGGATTTGTTGTAGATCAACGCCCAGATTCCGCGCCAGTATTTCGGAATCGGAAACGCTGCCTTCAGAAGAAAAGCTGGACGGCATGGTAACAGCATGCACGTTTTCTGCGCCCAGGGCTTCGGCGGCGATAACGGTTACCAGAGCCGAGTCGATGCCGCCGCTCAGGCCCAGCACCACTTGTGAAGCAATGTCCGTTTTTCTCAAATAATCGCGCAAACCAAGCACCAGCGCCCGGAAAATACGCTCTTCCATCGTCGGGAGCGGCGATACAGCACCGGCTGGGGTGCGGGCGGCGATGCCATCATCGTTTATCCGGATATCGGCCTGACTGGCTTCAAACAGCGGCAGCCGCAGCGGAATGCTTCCGTCGGCGGCCACGGCCATGCTATCGCCATCGAAAATGAGCTCGGTATTGGCGCCGGTTTGGTTTACGTAAATGAGGGGCAGGCCGTGGGCGCGGGCATGGTTTTGAAGCATTTGGGCGCGCAGCTCCGGCTTTTGCTTGGTAAACGGAGAAGCTGAAATATTGATGATGAGCTCTGCGCCGGCTTCGGCCAGCCGGGCCGCGGGGTCCGTTTCGTACTGGTGATAAGTTACTTCATTTTCGTTGTTCCAGATGTCTTCACAAATCGTAATACCCAGCTTTTTACCGCCAAATACAACAGGCTGAAAGGTTTTATTAGGCTCAAAGTAACGAAATTCGTCGAAGACGTCGTAGGTGGGCAGCAGGGTTTTATGGGCGGTATGCAGCAGCTCTCCGCCGGCGGCAAGCACCGCAGCGTTGTAGAGCGGGCGGCCTTTGCCTTCGTGCGGTACCGGCGCGCCAAACAGCAAGCCGGCCGACTCGCCCCGGGTAGCGGCAACCAGCTCTTCTATCATTTCCTGGTTTTTATCGCGGAATGCTGTGCGCTCGAGTAAATCCATCGGGGGGTAACCGCACAAGGAAAGTTCAGGAAAAATGATGAGGTCCACGCCTTCGCGGCAGGCGCGCTTGTAGTCGGCAATCATGGCGGCGGCGTTCTGCCGGAGATCGCCCACGGTGGGGTTAAACTGCGCTAAACGAATAATCATGAATAAAAAAAAGCAATATAATGAAGAGGGCAGATACACCAACAGCTTTTTGCTGCGGCCTTCTGCATCAGGGAATGTGCAGAAGCTACTTATGGTTCACATGAAGTGATATCATTTGTGAAACCGGAAAGCCTGAGAAACAAATAACGTATTAAAAAGTGTTCAGCACGTCTTTACAATAAAAGCCATCATGGAAGTACAGCCACTTATAAAGCAAGATCATCAGGAGTTTACGATTACGCAGCTTCCCAGAGAGCAGCTGCACCAGCTCGATGCCCTCAATTATGAATTGTTCCGGGAGCGCCGCATTATTAACCGCACCAATCATGAATTGCTCATTATTCTGGTGGCTCGCCTGCACGATATTCCGGTGGGGTTCAAAATTGGCTACGGGCGTAAAAATAATGAATTTTACTCCGCTAAAGGGGGCGTTTTACCGCGTTTTCGCCGGCGTAAACTGGCCAGCCGCATGCTCGACCTGATGATGGAACAGGCGACCCAGTACGGATACCGCAGTTTTGTGTACGATACATTTCCTAACAAGCACAGCGGTATGGCGCTGCTCGGTTTCCAGCGTGGCTTTCGCCTCATCGATGCCAAATACAACGCCCGCTACAGCGATTACCAGCTCACGCTGCAAAAACGCCTCACGCCCGGGCTTTAAGCATCAGGCCCGGTTTTTCATGAGGGCGCTGAATCCGGCGTTCATTTCCATAAAACGGCTTATTACGGCTTCACAAAAAGAATCGGTAATCAGGGCTTTAACCTCGTCGGGATGCTCAAAATGCCCTGCATCCAGTTTATAAACCTGTTCATAAGGCCCGGCTTCAAACTTGATGATATATTTATTGTTCCACATAAAAACGGTGATATTCATTTGTGGATGCGGGATGTTGCCAAGGGTTTTCATAAGAGAGAGAAAAAATCAGGAGTTGATGTGATCTTCGAGTTTGACGAAAAGCGTGCGCAGCCGCACCGAGGTAATGCCGGCATAAATAATAGCGCCAACCATGAAGCTTAAGGTGAAATTTTCAAAGAAAAAAAGCACAAAAAAGCTGATAATGGCACTGTCGATCATCAGTTGGCCTACCAGCACTTTGATGGCCAGCCGGTCGGGCTGTTTTTGCGACCACCACCCCATGGCGACGCTAAGCAGCAGCAGGGGGGTAGCAAAGAATAATAAAAAGCTGAACATAAGTTTGTAAAGTAGAAAGCGAAAAGCTAATTTGGCAATTAATAAAGTATGTTAAAAAAATGTTTTTTTTAAAGGTGCACAAGTCTTTGCAGAATAGCTCCACAATGGCCCGATTTTTTATAGTATATACAGCACAAAAAAATTAATATAATGCATGCATCTGCAACCCGTCAAAAAAATCCGGGATCATGCAATGTCGCTGTTTTTCCACGAAAAGCCAACCGCAATGCCTGAAAAGCATTGCATAGCAGCACTGTTTCTCACCGGCATAGTAGCTTTCACTTTGCCGTATTTCGACTCGCAAGCTCCTGAGGCCCACACGCGAAATAAGGCCCTGTGAGCAAGTTACAGCAGATGGTTTCACTGTACCGGTTTTCTGAATATAAAACAATTTCGAGCCAACTCATGGTACATCATATATATGCGATATGGCTGGCAATCCTGCTCTGCATAAGCGTACAGTCGGCAGATCTGCGCGCGCAACAGACCCAAATGGGGCAAGCGCCCGTACGCTTTATCCCGCCTGCCGAATACAACGAGCATGCCCAAAACTGGGATGTAACACAGGCCTACGACGGCATGATGTACTTTGCAAACATGCACGGCCTGATGATTTATGATGGCTACAGCTGGGAGCTCAAGCCCCTGCCCTCTTCGGTATTATCGCTGCATTTTAGCGATGATGAGCAGCTTTATGCCGGGCTTACCGCAGATTTTGGAATACTGCACCAGCAGCCCGACGGCAGCCTGCGCTATGAAAGCCTTTTCGAGCGGATGCGCCAGGCCGGCCGGGAAGTGCCTCCTCACGATTTTATCGATACCTTCCAGATGACTGAAATCGGGGGCATTATTTATATGAGTACCGATGCCGGGCTCTACGCCTGGGATGGGCAGAAAATAAGCTATTGGGAAGATGTAATTCCGTTCTTCATCACCGATCATCAGGACCTGCTCCTCATCCGGCGCAATGACGGCAGTTTATTCATGCCGGCGGCTCCCGATATTCCGGTTGAGATCGTAGATGCGGCCGGCGAACCCGCCCCGTTGGAGCAGCGTATAAACGGGCTGTTTCAGCACCCTGACGGCAGTTATCGGGTTATTACCCAGGACGGGTATATATACGAGTTGATCCCCCTTTATGAGGATTCTGCCGGGCAGGGCCGCGCCGAGCAAACCGCCGTGCCCAGCCGGTATCATTTGCATGCGGACAGCGGCAAGCCGCTTGAGTATTTAAGTGATGCGTTCGTTTATGATGTACACGCCGCCGGCGGACACTATTATATCAGTACATTTAACAACGGACTCTTCAGCATTAAGCCAGACGGAAACCTGCACCGGCACTACAATACCAGCAACGGGCTTAAAGATAATTTCATTCTTAATATTCACCGAGACTCGTTCGGCGCGCTTTGGCTCACAGGGATGTACGGGATTACTGTCATTTATGAAGATTCCGGCATATCGGTATTAAACGGATATAACGGTATCGAATCTAATATATGGGCAGCGGGTTTCCGGGAGAATGATTTTTACATTGGCAGCAGCAACGGCCTGCTGCATGCCCGGCTCGATGCCCGCCGACCGCTGAAATTCAGCCCTATTGCTGAAGTCGGCGACGATGGTATTTTTTCCAGTTTTGAGTCGCTTCAGCTTTCTGAAGACGGCCCGGCCCGCATGTTTGCCTACTCCGAACTCGGCCTTTATGAGCTGCGCGGGACTACAGCGGAATTTATTGATCATAGAGTTGGCGAGCGGCTGTTTACTTCTTCTCTTTTTCCCGGCCTTATATTTACCGACGAGTTTCTGGGACATCTGCGGGCCCTTCGCGAAAATGAGGACGGAAGCTGGTGGATTGGGAATGATCCTGATTTCGTGGAGGAT
>JBMCPG010000039.1:0-8247 GCA_048626035.1 Cyclonatronaceae bacterium | reverse complement strand
TAAGGTTGCTGTTATCCCATTTTACTTCATGGATGATGCAGCGCACGGTATCGCCCTTGCGGAAGCGGTCTTTGTAAATCTGATGATTTTTGGGCAGCACCAGCTCGGCGCCGTTGTGGTTAATAAGGATATCGCGCGGGCGCACCTGATACACATCGCCCATCACGATTTCGCCAATGCGCTCGGTATATTCTTCAAATACGTTATCTTTCTCGATTTCGCGAATGCGCTGAGCCAGGGTTTGGCGGGCCATCATTACCGAACGGCGGCCAAAATCTTCGATAAAGATTTCCTGAGGAAACTCATCAAACAATTCCATATCAGGGTCCTGCTTCTGCGCTTCGCTAAGGGCAATTTCGGTTACCGGGTTGGTAAGCTCATCGTCGGGAACCACTTCACGGATGTGCAGCATTTGTATGTCGCCGCGATCGGGATTTAAAATCACTGAAAAGGCCTCGTCGGAGCCATATTTCTTGCGAATCATGGCGCGGAATACTTCTTCAAGTATCGACAGCAGCATATCGCGATCGATGCCTTTATCTTTTGCGATTTCAGCAAAAGACTGGATAATCATCTTCGAAACATCTTGTTGCATGCACTTCTCCGTACGTTCTTAATCTTTAAAATAATAGAAATGAGATCATTGATCCGGGCCAAAAGCGATGAATTCCGCTACATATCCGGAAGTACTTTGGCTTCCTCAATATCGGTGTAGGCAAAACGCTGTGCCTTTGCCGGCTGTAGCTTTGGTTTCTGGCCTTTTTTGCCGGGCTGACTGCGAGGGGTAATTTCAACGGTTTCGGGGTCGGCTGCGGTTATAATACCAGTAAACTCCTGCATGGTATTGTCTTCGCCCTCCCGCCACCGCACGCGCAGCAAACGGCCTTCATTTACTTTGTACTGCCGGGGGAGCTGCAGCGGTTTATCCAGCCCCGGCGAAGAAACATTAAGGGAGAAAGGCCCGCCAAATACATTATGCGCCTCCAGCACCGTTTGCAAGCTGCGGTTCAGGTCGGTACAATCCTGAAGACTTACTCCGCCATTGTCGGATTCTATATAGACCCAGAGCGAGGGATTTCGCTGCCCGCCCCTGGTTTCCAGATCGACCAGAAACAAATCTTCGCGCGGAAGCATACGCTCCACCAGTTCCCGGACTTCATCTATGTTAGAATTCGCAAGTTTCATGTAACAAAAAGGTCTGAATATAAAAAAAGTGAGAACCTGTTTTGGGCGCTCACTTATTAGTTTTACAATATACGCTTTTAAGATACCTATTACAAATATTCATACTTTATTCCAAAACGTTCCCACCGGCAACAGCTACCGGCCCGCCGGCGCTATTGTAGCCGCTGATTTTCGCGCTGGTATATTGTATCTTAAGCGCGTTTACATCATCTTTTTTTAACTAACTGCCTGCTCCCTCCTTTCCATGAATTGTAGCTCCCTCTCCCCTATCTTCCGGCTGCGCAGCGTTATGCTGCTGCTGCCTTTATTTATTCTGATGTATGCCTGCGGCGAGTCTGAGCCGCGCTCTTCCTCAGCACCCGAAGGCGTTTCCGAACCCCGGGAGCTCAGCTTTCCCGGCCGCGTCGATTTCCTCACAACCAGTCCCGATGCCGCCGACAGCGCCGAAAATGTGATCACTTCTATAGACGTCGCCCTTGCCCTTAACGATGAGCAGCGCCAGCTCGGCCTCATGAATGTCCACAGCCTGCCCTCCGGCAAGGGCATGCTTTTTATTTTTGATGAACAAGAGCCCCTGAGTTTTTGGATGGCGAATACGCCGCTTTCCCTCGATATGATTTTTGTGAACGAAGCCATGGAGATTGTTCGCATTCAGCGGAATACACGGCCCTACTCGCAGCAGCAATATCCTTCCGAGGCCCCGGCGCGCTACGTCGTGGAGGTTACGGCCGGCTTCACCATGCGCCATGATATACAGGAAGGCCAGTATATTTCCTTCGACCTTGGCCAAAGCTGAAACAAATGCTGCCGTAGTTGTGTTAGTTGCAACTTTAGTGCATCTCAATACTCTATCATTTTATTCCGTTTTTTATGGCCGCTCCTGCCGTTTCTCTTCAACACCTGAAAAAGTCTTTTGCCGCTCCGCTTGGCGGGCCCGGCAGTGAAATCCTGAATATCCCCGAATTCAGCCTTCCGGAACAAACCCATGCCGCGTTGCGGGGCGCCTCGGGTTCCGGAAAAACCACGCTGCTGCACTGTATTTCCGGAATGCGCCTGCCCGACGAGGGAAAAGTGATGGTGCTGGGTACGGCTGTGAACCAGCTCAATGAAGCCCGCCGGGATCAGTTCCGGGCGGCTCATATCGGTTATATTTTTCAGAACTTTAATCTGCTTGATGGCTTCACGGCGCTGGAGAACGTGCAGCTCGGAATGCAGTTTGCCGGCAAGTTCAAGTCGAATCAAAAACAGCGGGCCAAAAAACTGCTCGAAGAAGTAGGCCTGGGCGCGCGCCTGCACAACAAGCCGTCTCAACTCTCCGCCGGGCAGCAGCAACGGGTATGTATCGCCCGCGCGCTGGCCAACGATCCGGAGTTGCTGCTGGCCGACGAGCCTACCGGCGCGCTGGATTCTAAAACCTCGGCTGAGGTCATCGCGCTCATCAAAAACATGGCCGCCGGCCGCAGTCTGCTGCTGGTCAGCCACGAAAACGAAGTGCTCCGGGAATTCGATACCGTCCACGATTTAGCCACGCTTAACCACGTTTCCGTTCTATGAATGCCTTCATGATTGTTTTAAAAAATATGAAGCAGCGCCTGCTCAGCACCCTGCTTACGGTTGCCTCGGTTGCCCTGGCGGCCGCCCTGGTGGTATCGGTACAAACGCTGGAGCGCGAAACCGAACAAAACTACACCCAAACTTCGGTAGGCTTCGATCTGCTTCTGGCGGCTACAGGCAGCCGTATGCAGGCCACCCTCAACAGCATTTATCATCTGGAAACTTCTACCGGGGTTATTCCATACGAAGTCCATCAGACGGCTCTGCGCGACCGCCGGATTTCCGAGTCGTATCCTTTTTTTGTGGGCGATAACTATCGCGGCCGCCGGATTGTGGGCACCTCGGTGGCATTTTTGCAGCAAGGCCAGCCCCGCGCCGGGCAGAACTTTGGCATAGCTGAGGGCCGTATTTTTGAAAAACCCTTCGAAGCGGTGCTCGGCAGCGCGGCCGCAGAACGCCTGGATATCGGGCTCGGCCATCGTTTTGTGGCCACCCACGGTATTGCCGAATCGGCCGACGCAGAAGCCGAAGCTCACGTCCATGATGAGTACGAATTTGAGGTGGTCGGCATTCTTGAGCCAAGCCGTACAGCCCACGATAACGTGATTTTCACCAGCGTTTATTCGACCTATGCAACCCACTACGATGATCCGCAGCTCCACGCCGGGCACGATCACGAGCACGAACATGAGCATGAGCATGAGCATGAACACGAGCATGATCACGATAGTGAGCAAGAGCAGGAAGCCTGGCCGCTGCCGCTGCAGGACTACGAAAACCGCGTGGAGCGCATAGATGCTGTATTGGTGAAGTTCGAAAACCAGGCGGCAGCCGTGCAGCTTGCCGGAATGCTGAATATGCCCACGCCGGAAAATCCGCTGCTTCGCCGCAACATGATGCGCGATCCGTTTTTTGCTCATAAAGAAGATATGATGGGCGTAATTCCCGCCGTGCAGATCGAGGAGCTGATGTCTATCGTTGGCAACGCCGAGCAGGTGCTGCGGGCCATCGGCTGGCTGGTGCTGGCGGTTGCGCTGTTTGGGGTGCTCGTAGCCATTTACAACACCATGGAAGAACGTCGCCGCGATATCGCCATTATGCGCTCGCTGGGGGCGCGGCGCGGCACTATTTTTTCTCTTATTCTTACGGAAGCCGGCCTTATTACCCTGCTGGGCTGCCTGCTCGGGCTCGGGCTTTCGGTCTTGAGTATTGCTGCGCTTGCGCCCTATATTGCCGAAACCGCCGGCATTTTTGTCTCTGCCTACGCAATAGAAACATCCCAACTCCTTACGTTAGCAGGCTTCCTGCTTTTAGGCATCCTCGCGGGCATTATTCCCGCCGTTAAAGCCTACAACACCGACGTTGTATCCGGGCTCACGCCATGATGCCGGCTTTTCTTTATCGTCGAAAACTGACCTTTTAAACTCCCCTTTATGATCCGCATGTTCTTCTCTTTCCGGCCCGGCCGCGCTCCTCATAACCCGGCAGGAGCCATCCTGCTTGTATGCACAATGCTCCTGCTGCCCGCTGCTTTCCCCGTGCTTGCCTCCGCCAACGCGCCGGAAAACGATCCTTCGGCGCTGGCCGAAACCCGCCGCATTCTGGCCGCGGCCGAGCGCGTGTATTTCAGCGATCTCCGCCGCTACCCCATCGACCGGCCGGATGCGGAGGTGCCTCAAAATATTACCGCGCTGGAAGGCAAAGAAGTGGCCATTGTGGGCTACATGGTTCCTTTCGACCGCATCGAAGACATCACCCAGTTTATTTTGCTGCAGGCCCCGTTTATGGGCTGTATGCACGTGCCGCCGCCCGGCCCGCACGAAACCCTGATGATAAAAACGGAAACCCCCATGGCCTCCTACACCCAGGATGCCATTCGCATTACCGGCCAAATGAGCATAGAAGAAGTCTATGTAGATGGCTATCTTATCAGCGTTTATACCATTAACGCCAGCGACATCAGCTCCGCCAGCGATGCCGATGCCGAGCTCGACGATTTGCCCGATAATTTCCACATGTACTAAACAAGAGCGCGTTCCGGGCGGGGCTTGCGCGCCTGAAACTACTGCGGCAGCCGGGCGTAGGCTTTATGCTACACTCCGTTGATTTTAACATCATTTCTGTTTTTAACTCCATGGCTTCTACCCGTTCTTCAGCGCCCCGCTCCTCGCCCGATACCGAATCGGAGCGTAACTTCACCAGCGAGTTGGAAAAAGAGTTTAATATTACCCATGAGGATCTGGAGCGGGCCTTCGATGATTTTGTGCAGCAAGATGCCAGCCGGCCGGGGCCTCAAAAAGACAAAACCGGCGTTAAGGTAGCCTCAGTTATTGCCGGCGGCGTGGGCGTCGTGATGCTGGTGATGATGCTTCAGCTTCTGGGGCTTGATATCGGGCCGGAAATTTCTTTCACGCAGCATTTGGCCGGCCCGCTGGTAGTGCTGCTTTCGGGCCTGCTGCTGTGGAGCCGAAAGCGCAGTAAGCAGCAGCGAGAAGCGCAAAAAGAACGGGAACAGGAAGACCTTATGCCCGATTTCAAAGTCCGCCGGCCGGGCCGGAGCGCATCATCAAACGCCCGCAAATCGTCGTTTTCAGCGCGAACCAAACAAGCTGATGATACCTACGATGCCTACGCGTTTCAAAAGAAAAAGCGGCTGTTTCGCACCCGGAAAGACCGAAAAATTCTGGGCGTTTGCGGCGGCATCGCCGATTATTTTGGCTTCGATCCTACCATTGTGCGTATCGTATTTGCGCTCTCTACATTTTTCTACGGCACTACCCTTTTCGTGTATCTTGTGCTCGGCATTGCCCTGCCTAAAATGCCGGAAAAAGAATAGCAGCCCGCTTCCGGCTTTGACATCGGCGTTTTTTAGCGCTATATTTCAAATCTGCCAACCACAATGGTTGGGGGTGCTTGCATCAAGCAAGCTGAGATCATACCCCGTAACCTGATCCGGATAATACCGGCGTAGGGAAACCTGGCTGTTTGTGATGGCTTCATCATTTTTATGACACTCCGCAGCGTTTATAAACTGCGGCGTTTTAATTTTTGAAGTCTTCTCATCATACAGCCGAATGCGCCCCGTAAACATCCTCAAATGATGTTTACGCTGTTTCGAAAGCCTCTTTTTGGAGTCGGCGCGCTGCTCAGCAATTGAACAAAGCACCTCCGATTGTTTGTGATTTTTTTATAAACAGTTTGGAGGATTTTTTCATGATTTATATCAATATACCGGCGGCGCAGGATGCGGCCGGGAATATCAAGTTCTTTTCCGCTTTCGGAAAAGTTGTGCTGACTTTCATCATACTACTGCTTTACGGCGGCCTGACTCCCGGAAGTATGATGGCCCAGCAAACCGAAATCAGCGGTCAGGTGCAGGATTCGCGCACGCAGGAGCCGCTGCCGGGCGCTTCCGTGGTGCAGATTCAGACCGATAACGGCACCTCAGCCGACGAACAGGGCCGCTTTTCGCTCCAGCTCGAAGCCGACGCCCCGCAGCGTATTCGTATTTCGTTTTTAGGCTATGAAAACCGGGAAATAAGCGTTTCCGCTTTCCGGGCTGCGGAGGGCATTATCTATCTTGAGGCCACTTCGTATGTAAGTGATGAGGTCGTGCTGACCAGTCAGCGCGTGGATGAATCCACGCCTATGAGCTACAGCAACGTGAGCCGCGAAGAGCTCGAGGAGCGCAATCTTGGCCAGGATCTGCCGCTGCTGCTCTCCATGGAGCCATCGGTGGTTTCGACCTCTGATGCCGGCGCGGGTATCGGCTATACCGGCCTGCGCATTCGCGGGGTGGATCCGGCGCGCATCAACGTTACGGTAAACGGCATTCCGCTCAATGATTCCGAATCGCACGGCGTGTTCTGGGTAAATATGCCCGATCTTGCGTCTTCCATTGAAAGCCTGCAAATTCAGCGCGGCGTGGGAACTTCAACAAATGGGCAGGCGGCCTTTGGCGCCAGCGTCAATATCCAAACGGGAAGCCTGCGGCAAAATCCGTATGCCAGCGTTACCAATGCCGTGGGCAGCTACAACACCCGCCGGCACAATATTTTAGCCGGAACCGGCCTGCTGAGCAACGGCTGGTCTTTCGATGCGCGTTTGTCCAAAACGGAATCGGACGGCTATATCGATCAGGCGTTTTCGGATTTGTCTTCCTATGCGCTCACGGCCAGTCGATACGGCGAGCGCAGCCTGCTCAAATTTAATATTCTGAGCGGTAAAGAGCAGACCTATCAGGCCTGGAACGGCGTGCCGGAATCGGAGCTGGACGACAACCGCCGGATGAACGTCTTTGAGTATGAAAACCAGACCGATAACTACCGCCAGGATCATTATCAGCTGCACTACTCCTATCGCTTCACAGAAAACTGGCTGGGAAATGCATCGCTTCACTACACCTACGGCCGGGGGTATTTCGAGGAATTCCGTGAGGATGATGAACTTTCCACCTACGGCATCGCTCCGGTTGTCGTAGGCCAGGAAACCATAGAAACCAGCGATCTCATCCGCCGTCGATGGCTGGATAACGACTTCTACGGCTTCGTGCTCTCCAGCGAATACAGCCGCGACCGCCTGCGATTGATCGTAGGTGGCGGCTATAACGAGTACGACGGCGATCATTTCGGGGAAGTGATCTGGGCGCGCTTCGCCGGAAATTCCGACATCCGGGAGCGGTATTACGATAATAATGGCTTCAAAACCGACGGCAACGCCTATGCCAAGCTCACCTACCGGCTCACCAACGATCTGAACGCCTATGCCGACCTGCAGGGCCGCCGCATTTATTATGAGTTTTTGGGCTTCGACCGCAATCTCGATAACGTCAGGCAGGATGATGAACTGTGGTTCTTCAACCCGAAAGCCGGCCTCACCTGGCAGTTCAGGCCCGATCAGCGGGTGTATGCTTCCTTCAGCGTGGCCGGCAAAGAGCCAACCCGCCGCGAATACGTAAACTCCACGCCCGATTCCCGCCCGAATAAAGAAACCCTGTATAACCTCGAAACCGGCTATCGCGGGGAATTTGGCCGCGGCTATGTGGGCAGTAACCTGTATTACATGCTCTATGATGATCAGCTCATTCTCACGGGCGAAATTAATGATGTAGGTCAGGCCATCCGCAGCAACGTGCCCGACAGCTACCGCCTCGGGATGGAGCTGGAAGGCGGCTACCGTTTCCTGAACTGGCTGCAGTGGTCGGGAAACATCACCCTGGGCCAAAACAAAATTGATGAATACACCGAGTTCATAGATAATTTTGATACCGGCCAGCAGGAAGAAATCACCTATACCGATACCGAAATTGCCTTGTCGCCGTCGGTTATTTCGGCCTCTCAGCTGCGCCTGAGCTATCAGCGGTTGCGCCTGGACGTAAAAAGCCAGTATGTCTCAAAGCAGTATCTGGACAATTCCGGCCGCGACGACCGCTCCATTGATCCGTACTTTGTAACGGATTTGAATCTAAGCTATCGCAATACCAGCGTGCCTTACGTGAAGGCGCTCTCG
>JBMCPG010000038.1:0-8282 GCA_048626035.1 Cyclonatronaceae bacterium | reverse complement strand
GCCCGCGAGCTGCGCATTTCCTCCCGGAGCTGGGTCAGCTCATATTCGACTTCATCCAGGCGCTCCAGATTCCGGTCGAGCGTGGCCATAAATTCCGGCAGGAACTCATCGGCCAGGCGCGTGGCGTTTTCCGCATCTCCGGCCTGCCCGTAGCGCAGGGCGTAGGTAAGCACAGAGGTGAGATCGGGGGCTACGGTAGTGAATGGAATTTTTTCCTCGCCCCAGCTCAGCCAGTAGCGGGCCCGTTCCATATCCTCGCGCTCGATATAAGCGTTGGCCTGCCGGGTGATAACCGTGCGGTAGTTATCGAGCATGCGGCGGATATTTTGGTCGAAGTAGGCGTTTTCATCATTCACGTGGCGCAGGCGGAAACGCTCCAGGCGCTCGGCGTGCAGCTCCGGATCGAGATGGCCCATAGGCTCTTCATGCTTTTTGGGAATAATGCGGAAGGCCTTGCCTTCGAGCCGGAAATATTCTTCCATGTTGAGCTGCGCGTCTCCCGCAACGGTGATGGCAAAATAGATGGGGCGTTCGTTGAGGTTGTTACGCACAATATCGAGGACAATATCATCCTGCACGCGGGTGTAGTAGAGCGTGCGGTCGCCGCGGGTAAACAATTCCTGGCCTTCGAGGTAAAAGGCGACTTCATCGTCCATTTCTTCCAGCGGCATGTGAAAGCTGAATTCCGGGGCGTGCAGGTTGTCCGGCCATTCGCCGCTCTGGCGTTCCTCAAGCTCGCGCAGATCGATCTGGCCGGCGCTCTTTTGTGCTGCCGTGAGCTCGGCGTAGCGCTGCTTATCGAAGGGAATGCGGATGGTTTGCGGCCGGTGGAAATCGCTGTCGCGCTGAAACTCGAATTTGTCCTCAATATTCAGGATTTCCGAGGTGCTGTAGGAAAGCTTAACCGGCGGGGCATCATGGTTCCAGCGGTTTTTGACCTGCTCGATATACCAGGGGGTGTTCAGCAGGCTCAGGCATACGATGCGCACGTCGGTGCGGATGCCATAGACTTCCTGCAGGAACCACAGCGGAAACGTATCGTTATCTCCGTTGGTAAATAAAATGCTGTGCGGCTCTACCGAGTTGAGCAGGTTGTAGGCATAATCGGGAGCTACATAACGGCGGCTGCGGTCATGGTCATCATAATTTTCGGTGAGCACGCGCAGCGGAACGAGCAAATACATGGCCAGCAGCGCGCCAAAGAGCACAAATTTATTTTTGATGGCCGTGCGGATCAAATCAATAATGCCTGTGGCGCCCAGCCCGATCCAGATAGAAAATGCGAAGAACGAGCCGGCGTAGGAATAGTCGCGCTCCCGGGGCTGCATAGGCGTCTGATTCAGGAACACGACGATGGCCGCGCCGGTGGCCAGAAACAGCGCCATAACCGATAAAGCCCGCTTCCAGTCCCGCGTGAAGTGGTAAATCATGCCGAATAATCCTAACAGAAAGGGCAGATACCAGTAAAAATTATTGGCTTTATTTTCTTCGTACTGCTCATCTGCGGTGAGCGTGCCGAAATAGGAGGGCGTATCCTGCAAATCGGCCTGCCGCCCGATAAAATTCCAGTTAAAGTAGCGCAAATACATGTGCCCGAGCTGGTAATTGATGAAGAAATCCAGATCGCTTTCATAATCGGAATAAATGGCCATGTGCTGAGGCTGCGTAGAATGCCGGCGCGGAAAAAACCGGGTTTCTTCCCGGTCGATATCCTGTATTTCGTTATCAAAACTGCGGCCCGTAAACAACGGGGACGAACCATACTGCTCCCGCCTGATATAACTGGTGAAGCGTTCGATATTATCGGGGTTGTTCTGGTCGATGGCCGGATCGGCACCCGAGCGAATATAAATGATGCCATACGAGGCGTAGCCAATCATGATGGCAGTATAAGCCACCGCGATATAATTGGCCACTTTCATGCTTTTTTGATGGGTATAGTAAATGCCCCAGGCCAGCAGGGCAAGCACCAGCATCAAAAACAGGCCCGGGCCAATTAAGCCTACGCTGGCCTCGCTGAGCCTTTTAGCCAGCGTGGGAAGCCAGATAATCGTGCCGGGAAAAACGACTAAAAACGCGAGAATCGAAAGGGCAACGGTAGCGGCAAATCCGCTCACAGAAAATTCATACTTACGGAAATAAATGACGACGGCCACGGCAAAAATGGCCAGCAGATTCAGCAGGTGAATTCCGAAGGCGATGCCGATTAAGTAGGCGATAAGCACCAGCCAGCGCTCGTTGCCCGGCTCATCGGCTTCGGCCGCCCAGCGCAGCACCAGCCAGAACACCAGCGCCGTGAAGGTCAGCGACATGGCGTAGGTTTCGGCCTCCACGGAAATAAACCACAGGCTGTCGGTGGCCGCAAAGGTGAGCGCACCAATAATAGCACCGCCGTAGGTGGCAATGCGCGCAGGCAGCTCCCAGCTATCGGGGTGGCCCTCATTCATGATGCGCATCAGCCGCACCACAATCAGGTAAAGCAGCATAATCGTGATGCCCGACGAAATGGCGCTCATCATATTGATGCTGTAGGCGACGTATTCGGCCGGCATAAACATGGCGAATAAACGCCCGAGCAGCAGATACATCGGCGTGCCCGGCGGGTGGGGAATTTCCAGCCCATAGGCGGTAGCGATACGCTCGGCCGGATCCCAGAAGCTGGCCGTGGGGGCCAGAGTGAACACATATAAAAAGAAGGCAAAGAAGAAGCAGGCAAGTGCAAAAACTTTGTTGAGCGTCTTATGATCCGTTTGCATCAAAAAGAGGGGGAATTAAGAAATATTTGAAAGCAGTTGAATGGAAAATACGGCTTTTAAACGCATTCGGAAGCGCTTAAATTTTGAGCTTGCAAGCTGCCTATTATAGCAATAGCTTGCTGCACTTACAAGCCGGTGCGGCCGCGCGCTGGCCGTTATACGGTTACTTTTACTCTTTTTTTAATGTCTATGTTTACGCTTATCTGCTCTATGCAAGGTTTACGTTTGAGGCCTGCCCGCGTTTTGGTGCATTTATTTTGGTGTAGTATGATGGCATCCGGGCTGTTGCTTTTGCTCGCCGGCTGCGGCAGCTCCGGGCCGGCCGCCGATGCCCCGGAAGAGGTCGAAATTCTCGATGCGGCCGCCCTCGATCCAAATCCGCAGGCCGTGCCGGAGCCCGAATGGCGGCTTCTGGAAGGCGAGGCCCGCTACCTGCGGCCGCGCACCTGGAATCTGCACCATCAGGCGGCACGGCTGCAGTTCGATTTTGAAAATGAGGCCGTTATCGGCACCACAGAACTTACGCTCAGCAGCCTTCAGGCGGAAAACAACCGCCTGATTCTGGATTCCAAAACAACCGAATTTCACAGCATTCGCCGGGCCGGAAGCGAAGAGGAGCTCTCCTTCCGCCGGGATTCGGCCGAGGTACACATCACCCTGAATGAGCCGGTGCTCCGGGGCGATACCCTGCGCGTTGTGCTGGAATTTACCTCTTTTCCGCCCACGCGCGGCCTGTATTTTGTGGACCCGATGGAGGAAGACGCCAGCAAGCCCCGGCAGATCTGGACGCTGGGCCAGCCCGAGGATAACAGCTTCTGGCTGCCCACAATCGATCATCCGGCCGAGCGGGCTACGCAGGAATTCTGGCTGACCGTGCCCGAAGAAATGCAGACGCTCTCCAACGGCTTCCTCATTTCTTCCGAAAACCAGCCGCGCAACAACACCCGCATCGACTACTGGCGGCTCGATAAACCGCATACGCCCTATTTATTTGCCCTGGCCGTGGGCGAATTCGACATCACCGAGCGCTGGGTAGATGATATCTACTACGCATATTATACCGAGCCGGAATATGCCGAGCATAAAGAGCTGATCTACGCCCGCACCGAAGACATCATGGAATATTTTGAAGCGCAGTTCGACTACGAATATCCCTGGGGCGCTTATGCGCAGGTGCCGGTACACGAATTTATAGCCCGCGGCATGGAAAACACGACGGCTACTATTTTATACAATTTAGTACAGTTTGATGAGCGCGGCGCCCTCGACCGCTCCAATCTTGCCCTTATTGTGCACGAGCTGGTGCACCAATGGTTTGGCAATCTGGTAACCACCAAAGACTGGGCGAATCTGCCGTTTAATGAAGGCCTGGCAAACTACTTTGAAATCCTCTATAAACGCGATCGCCTTGGTTATGAGGAAGGCATGTGGCACAGTCTCGGACATAAAAACGACTATTTTGCCGAGGCCGCGCGCTATCGCCGCCCCATCATTTTTAATGAATACAGCGAGCCCGAAGATATGTACGACCGCCACACCTACGCCAAAGCCGGGCAGGTGCTGGGCATGCTGGAGGCCTACGTCGGCACGGAAACCTGGTGGAACGGACTCAGCAATTTTTTACACACCTATGAATATCAGGCGGTGGATATGCGTGATCTTCAGCATATTTTTGAACAGGAAACCGGCGAAAACCTGAACTGGTTTTTTGATCAATGGTTTTATGAGCCGGGACACCCCGACCTGCGCGTGGAATTCGGGCAGACCGCCGGCGGCGGCGAAGTCATTGTAACGCTCGAACAACTTCAGCGGGATGGGCATCAGCCGGTTTTCCGCCTGGAAAGTGAAGTGGAGCTGGTGATGGCCGACGGCTCCCGGCAGACCCACGACATCAGCCTTCGCGGGCGGCAGCAGGCCTTCAGCTTTCCGTTGGAGGAAGGCCAGGAAGTACGCGACGTTATTTTTGATCCGGCCGGCATACAGCTCGCCGAAATCCACGAATCGCTTACGGCCGGGCAGCTTCGCACTCGGCTGGCACACGAAGAACCGGCCGTGAGGCTGGCCGCGCTTCAATACATAGAAAAGCAGGAGATGGCCGGTGAGGTCGCCCAAACGCTGCTCGAACGCGCCCGGCAGGAGGACTTTAAACCCCTTCAGGCCGAAGTTGCAGGCGCTTTAATACGTCTTGATGCGCCCGACTTTGCCCAGGAACGAGCCGCGCTGGCCTTCGATCTTCTGGCAGACGAAACGCTTCATTTTGGCAGCCGGCGCAACGCCATAGATATGCTGGCCCAAACCCGTGGATTACTCGAAACAAACGCGATTCCGGCGCAGCCCGGGTTTGAAACGCGCTTTCAGCAGGCGCTGGGTGATGCCATCGAGGCCGAAAGCTACTTTGTGAGCGCGGCGGCCATCATGGAATACGCCCGGCAGGGCTACCGGGATGCAGTTGCAAAAATTGAGCCGTATAAAGACGCCTATTCCTGGAATGATGTTGTGCGCACGGCCGTAGCCCGGGCCATGACCGAGACGGAAAATCAGGCGGCCTTCGACGTGCTGCTCCATCTGGCAACACAGCCCGGCGATAAGGAATTTAAGGCCCATGCGCTTCAGTTTTTAGGCGATTATATTGGCAGCGAACGCCAGGAGCGGGCCGCCATAGAGGCCTATATCAGCACGCTTGATGATCCCTATCTGTCGAATCGCCTGCACGCCATTAATGCGCTCGGAAAGCGGCAAAGCTCCGAAATTACCCGGGCGCTGCAGGCGCGTTTTGAAACCGCAGAGCACCCTACCGAACGCGCCGCCCTGCGCTCTGTGCTGGAAGAATGATGCCCTGCGGCCTCATATCCGCCTTTCATGTTCAACATCGTAAACAACGTATATCATGCCTTTAGAACCCGGCAAAACCGCCCCCGATTTTACGCTGCCCGACAGCTACGGAACCCATCATTCGCTGGATGATTTACTCCAAAACGGCCCGCTGGTGCTGTTTTTTTATCCGAAAGACGATTCGCCCGGCTGTACCAAACAAGCCTGTTCTTTCCGCGACAGCTACGAGCGGCTGCTCAAAACAGGCGCTACCGTGGCGGGCATCAGCCGCGACAGCGTGGACTCGCACCGCGCGTTTCAGGAAAAATACGAGCTGCCGTTCCTGCTGCTTTCCGACGAAGACGGAAGCGCACATCAGGCCTATCGCACCTCGGTTTTAGGCCTGATGACGCGCCGCATCACCTATCTTATTAATCCCGATAAAAAGATTCAGATGGCTTTCGAGCAAAACCTGAAAATGGGCAGCCATGTAGAAGCCGTGCTGGAAAAGCTCATGCACTAAGGGCGCTTCCCCGCTGCTTATTTGTAAGGCATATTGCGTTTATACAAGGCTTGCAAGTATATTCATTTGTTTTTTCATTCAGTTTAGACCATCTAACACGTTTGCGCCTTTTATGAATACTAATCACGCCGCCTCTCCCCGCCGCGACTCTGCCGGAACCCCGCTTCCCGAACAGCAGCCGAACCGCTCCCGCCGGCACTTTCTGAAACAGCTGGCCGGACTCGGAGCCGGCGGACTTCTGCTCATGCACGGGCTCTACGGCTGTAGCGATACGCCAAGCGGCCCCGGCAACGAGGTGCCCGATGTGGAAAAACCCGAAGTCCCGGCCGGGCTTTCGGGCACCGTTACCGGGCTGATGCAGGCCTATATTGACCGGGTGTACGACCGTGGCGGCCGCATTATTAGTGTTGATAAACTTGCCGCAGAGCTGGTTTTTCTTGAAACGGAAGGCCTGCTCGGGGCCCTGCACAGCGCGTTTTTACCCTATGCCGGATTCCAGGCCAGCAGCGAAACCGGGCCTGTAAGCCGCTGGTTTAACGTGCTGGAACAAGGGGATGGCATCCAGAGCGACGAAAGCTTGCGTCCTGCGCTCGAAGATGGCGCGCTCAGGTTTAACGGAAAGGTGATGCGTTTTGAGTCCCAAACCGCCAGCCTGCTTCGGGTGCAGCCCGGCCAAAACTTTACAATGCTGCTATTGGCCGATATCCAATCTGGTAACGGCTATGCCCTCAGCGTGGCCGAGCGCTTCGAAATCCTGATGAACGCCTCCAACGAGGCTACGCCGCGCTTCAACCTGAACGGCAGCAATGGCGTAAATATCTCCAGGGCCGGAACGAGTCAGGGCGGCCCATACCTGAACACGCTGGTCTATGATGGCGCCCGCCCCGATGAAGCCGATTTTTATTTTAACAACGTCTTCGAGCGCAGTTTCAACGAGTTTAGCGCCGGGGAGGCCGGCAGTGCGGACACACCGCTGTTCCTGGGCGGGCGTTCCGAGAGCGATTCCGGCAGTTTACAGATGCGCCTGCACGGCTTCTGGCTGTTCGACCGGGCGTTGCAAGCCGAGGAAATTGCGGCCTTCAGCTTGTTTAAGAGCGGGCAGGTTTCCGGCATGGGCTGGCATCCGGGCGGTTACCCCGAGCTGGAAGACGAGGAAATCCGCAGCTATCTGGAAACGCTTCACCGGGCCGGCGGCTACCTTCGCCAGCCTTGATCAGCGGGCCGGGTTGCGCGCTGCGATGCCATCACCCTTTATGTATATCCTTCTTCTTTTTGATTTTTCTCCCTTATGAGCAACTCACATTTTAATCCCGATTATGCCCTGGCGCTTCAGGATGATCTGCGCTTTTTTAAGCAACAGCAGCTTTGGGATTCGCTGCGCGTGTGCCTTACGTCCTACTGCGGCATCACGCCGCTGGTGCGCAATTATACCCGCCGGCGTATTGAAAAATTGTTTGATCTCCGTGGAAACGCCTTTGATCAGCCGCTGGGAGAAACCTACTTTCCCGAATACCTGAGCGAGCCGGGCATCAACGATCCGGCAACTTTGCAGAACGGCCTCCCGATTCTCAATTTCCGCTCTATCCGCAGCCTGCGCCTGCCGTGGCGCGAAGAACTGCAGATGCGCCGGCAGATGTCGGCCTTCACGCTGTACCGCGCGCCGGTTCAGGAAGGCATTTTGTTTTCGCAATACAACAAAGGCGCGGCCGAAAATCGCTCCTGGGCGCTCAGCCTGAAGGATAACCCGGCGCAAAATCAGCTTGGGATGCGCGTAACGCTCTCGGCCGATGGCACGCTGGCCAATGGCAAAAATTACGAATCCATTCCGGCCACGGCAGATCAGGTGTTCGACCGCTGGGCCATGATCGGCTTCACCTTTTCGGAAGGCGTGCTCAGGCTATATATCGACGGACAGCCGCTGAGCGCCGATCAGCTTTCCATCACGCAGGATGTGGCCTTCGAAGAGCTGTACAATTCCGCCGAAGACCTGCACGTGAGCAATTATCTCGATGATGGCGCTCATGCCAACACCGTAGATGGCGATATGCTGGCTGTGCTGCTTTTTGATACGGCCGTAAGCGATGAGGCGGCCGCCGCGCTGAACGCGCACTTCCGCGCCCGCTACGGGCTTATGGAGTGATTTGGAGACTTGGAGAGGGGAGACTTGGGGAGGGAGAGATGCGGAGGGAGAG
>JBMCPG010000037.1:0-8339 GCA_048626035.1 Cyclonatronaceae bacterium | reverse complement strand
GCGTGCCGGCAGGAATGCCCCTCAGCACATACCCGCCGTCAAGCCCGGAAGCCGTTCCGATATTTGTCCCTTCAATAATCAAATTAACCCCGATAAGGTTCTCGCCGGTTTCTGAATCTGTGATAGTGCCACGAACGGAGCCATTATCCTGGGCGAGCAGCTGTGCAGGAAAGGCTGTTCCTGCAATTATGATGAAAAATATCACAAATAACGGAACAAATAAGTAGTGTATTAAGCGTAATCTCATGCCATTTATATTAGGAGGTGAATTTATGTCCTTTAAAAAGCGCTTTTCCGTGCATTTTCAATATAGAGAGTGAGGAGAATTAATGCAATAATGAATGAGCAATTTTTTAAACTAATTTGAGCAAATTTTGCTCAAAAATTTTCAGCTTACTTTTAAGAGCACAAGCACGCGGGGGCGGGCCATTTCAGCGAAAGAGGAGGTAAAAACTTAAAAAAGTTAAGTACCGCCCTATAGTCTTAAATTTAATTTTCTGATGCTTAAGCGGGTTCTTCAGGGTTTCCGGCGGCTGTAGCCGGAGGTTGAAAACAGGCAGTTACCGGATATCCGGCGCAGGTTTACGCATCATCTTGTGCCGGCTTTCCCGCGCTGCCAACAGGCCCGTTCTGCCGGTATGCAGAACGGGCGCGTTAGAAATATGCGCGGCTTGGAAGCGCAGGCGGAGTGCGCAAAAAAGCTGCTTACTTGATGAGTGTCATTTGTTTCACATCGGAGAAAGAGCCCGCCTGAATCCGGTAGAAATAGATGCCCGAAGACAAACCGGAGGCATCGAAGCTCAGGGTGTAAGTTCCCGGCGTTTGCCGGGTATCTACCAGGGTTTGAACCTGCCGGCCCAGAATATCATACACTCGTATGGATACATCCGAGGTGTTACCGATATCGTAGCTGATTTGCGTAGTGGGGTTAAAAGGGTTGGGATAGTTGTTGTGCAGCTTAAATCCTGACGGGGCCTCGGAGGGCTCATCATCAATCGAAACAACCGTATTATTTTCCACATATTCGCGAAGCCAGACCAGGGCCGGACGCTCTTCGCCGGAGTTCCGAATCAGGAAGGCATCCTGATCCTGCCGCCACAGGCCGGGTCTCCAGCCCCATAGCGTGATGCCCTCTACGGCCGGATGCTCCCAGAGCGTGGGGAAAATACGCTGCATTTCCTCGAGCTGGACCTGGTCAGATTCGGCATCGCTTGCGCCCGGATCACCATCTACATCAAACTCTGTTACCTGAATGGGCAGCCCGGTTTCGGCCAGCAGGTCCAGAATAGATTCAATAGCGGATGCCGGCCCGTTGGTGGAAAAGGCATGGCCCTGAACGCCGATAACATCGATGAGGCCGCGCTCGTTAAGTTCATCAATAATTTGCTTGTAGTTGAGGGCATTATTGGTGCTGCTGAGGATGTTGTAATCATTGATCATCAGCTTGGTATCGGCAGGGAATATTTCGCGGGCCATTTCAAAAGAGGTGATGATCCAGTCGAAGCCGGTTTCGCCAGTGCCGCCAAGTGCGTCGATATAATCGGCCTCACCGCTTATGCCATCGGGGAGCTGATGGCCGTTGGAGCCTTCATTAACCACTTCCAGGTACTCAATATCGGGATAGCGCTCGGCTACCAGCTCGTACCATTCGGTAATTTCTTCCAGCTGCTCGGCCGGCTCCAGGTCGTTAATCCAGCCGGGCTGCTGACCGCCCCAGGTGAGAATATGGAAGCGATACGGGAGGCCGTTGTCTTTGGCCAGATTGTAGGAAGCGTCCAGCTCGCCCCAGTTCATCTGGTCGCGCGTGCCTTCTACGCTGCCCCATTTGCCGGCATTCTCGGCCGTAACCTGATTCCAGTAGCTGGTAAAGTTTTCGATTTGGGAAGGACTGTAAACATTCCCCAGCCACTTGCTTTTTCCATCAGCAATGGGATCTTGCTCTTCGGGTACATCACCGGGATCGGTTTCCGAACCGGGCTCGCCGTTCTCCAGGTTTCCGACGGTATAGAACAGATCCGCGCGGCCAAAGGCAATTTTTTCAATGTCGAGGCCCAGCTCCCGGGCGCCGATCTGAATCGTTTGGGTTAATTCATCCTGCGATACGCTGTAGGTATCGGTCATAACTTCATTCTGGAATTCATTTTTGGATAAATTTACCCATTTCCAGACGCCTTCACCCAGATTTCCCGGCCCGCGCACAACCGCATCATCGTCGGCAAATCCAGCAGTGGCAAGACCGTTGACCACCACCCAGTCTTCGGCATTGGCCGGATCCTTTTCACCAAACCCGACGCTGGTAAAGAAGCTGTCGTCATCAAACTGATTTGGCCCTACGCGAACTTTGGCAAACATATCGTAATCACCTGCCCCGGGAAAACTTACGGTATAGGAAGCTACGCGGTTTTCGCCGGGATAATCGGCCGTTCCGGTTGTTTCATCAAAATCTGTAGTAATGGAAATATAGGAATTGTCGTCCTCATCAATTACGTCCCACTCGGAGCCGAGGGTGCCGGCATTGGCTTCCAGAACCACGGGCGAGCGCAGAAACTCATCGTCGGTGCCCGTTACCTGCGTAATGCGCAGGCTGTCGATGTATATCGTGTTGCCCACATTTTCGGCAAAGCTGAAGTGAATGGGCGCACGGGCTTCCGGCACGTCGCTGCTGGAAACCGTGAATTCGGTGGTAAACTGCTGCCATTCGGTGGTTAAGGCTCCGGTTTGCTCAAACCGCAGCGATTCCTGGAAACTTGGGTTTCCTACGGTGAAATGTACGCTGCCGCCGTCCTGGGCCGAGCGGGCGTAAACCGAATACTCATAGGTTTCGCCCGGAACGACGGTAAACGGCTCATTAATTGCCTGAATGCTGTAGCTGTTATCTCCTTGCACGCCAACGGTAACGCCCAGGGCACGGCTGCCATCGGCAACGGGATCATCGACAATCGCAAAATTAGCCTCGCCTACATCCTGCGTCTCGAATGTCCAGCTGCGTACATCGTCAGTTGTAGCGGCATAGTTTAGCTCTGCGGTTTCAAAACTGCCGTTATCATTGCTGTGAAGTTTCGTGATCCTGAGGGCATCTATATAAACAGCATTTTCAACGTTTTCCTCAAAGCTGATGTGAATGGGCGCCCGGCCGGCTACGTCGCCTTCCGGCACGGTAAATTCTCCTGAGATATTGCGCCAGGTTTCGTCGAGCGTGCCGTTTTCCTCGCTGCGGAACATTTCCTGAAAAGAGGCATTCCCAACGGTAAAATGAGCGCTTGCGCCAGGGGCATCGGCTTTCGCCCAGGCGGAGTATGTGTAGGTTACGCCCGGCTCGAGATCAAATTCACCGTTTATGACCTGTATGTCATAGCTGTTTTCAAGAGCCTGGGTGAGCTCGATCTTGAGCGCGCGGCTGCCTTCAAGTACTTCGTCGGCAACAACTTCGGCCGAACCACTTTCATTGAGCTGAAAGTCCCAGCCCTCCGGGACTTCTTCGCCAACTTCTGAAGTCTCCAACCCGCCGTTCGGGTTAATCGTAACCTGAGCACGGGCCTGCTCCGGATTGCTTAAAAGTAGCGCCCAGAAGGCAAGGCAGGCTACTATCATGCCTGTTCGTGTTAAGAAGGGTAGTCGGTTAATCATATTTATACTCATATTTATGTAGCATGCAGTATGTTAGGGAATAAACTACGGATCAGGATCCTCGTGGTATTTCAAAGAGGCGAATGAATCCGGGCAGCGCCTGCACGTGAAGCTTAAATCCATGCAGGGAATCGCAGTCAAATCAAAAAGCAGACAAAGGTGCGGCCTGCTTACTTAGATTTTCACCTGATGAGCAAATTTTTAACTATTATTGCTCATATCTTGTTTTTAATTTACTAAAGCCTGACTACCATTACAAGAAAAAATAAAAGCGCTTTTAACAGTTAATAAATTTTAATTAAAGCTTTAATTAACAGTAATTTATTTTATATAAACATTTTGTTATATATACAACATAGCTTCAGAGCAGAAACATATTTTTGCTCATACATATAAATAATTTGTCTATTTATAATAGATTATTTGCGCAAAATAACGCGGCCAGGCTCAGGCGGACGAGAGCAAAGTCTGCGCGGGGCTGTATTCCCTGCCGTTTTCCAAGCTTTTACATCTGATCAGCCAAGTTGCACGGCCGTATGCGCATACATGTTTGGGGCCGCGCTTTCAGAGGCGAGAAGGCCGGCTTTGTTATAAGGGGCGATGTCGCGGCGGGTTTGCTCTATAAAACGGCGGACGCTATCGGCCGGGAATCCCTGATCTTTCAGCTTGAGCAGCGCCTCGTAAGATTGTTCTATCAACAGGCTGAGCTGCGGGGCTTCGGCGAAGAGGAAATTTGAGGGCAAATCGCCGGCCAGCCGGGCTTGTTCGTAGCGGATGGTGCCGGCAAAATACCAGCTCAGCCAGGCCTGAAACAGCAGCGGCTGCCGGCGCGTGATGTAGCTGCCGGAAATCAGCCGGTCGATATGGCGGATTTCGGCGCTTATGAAGCGGCTGTATGTTTGAAGGCCGGTATCGAAAGCCTCATCATAGTGTGCAACCGGCGTTTTTCGCGTGCGAAACAGTTCTAAAATGCGCTCTGCGCCGCTCAGGCTGTGGGCAATGCCGGTGCTGTGCAGCGGATCCACGAAGCCCGCCGAGTGCGGCAGGCTTGCCCAATTTCTTCCCGCGATATCGTCCTGAAGCCGCTGCAACGGCGGACTCAGCTTTATGCTGCCCGGCATTTCAGCCAGCTCTGCGGATTCAAAAATAGCCGACAGCCCCGGATATTTCCGTATGATGGCCTCCCAAAGCGCATCAGGCTTTTGCGCCAAAAGGCCGGGTTCAGCCGTGTGCTCATCCAGCATGAGGCCGGCGCTCAGCCGCCCGTCGTTGAATCGCAGCATCCACAGCCAGCCTTCGTCCAAAAGATGATGCAGCGCGGCATGATCGGCGTGAAAGGGATAGTCGGCCGTAGCGGCTCCGCCGGGCGCTTTCACCAGATACTCCTGCCAGTAGTTCACGTTTTCAAAATGCGAATACAGCGCCCGCGAGCGGGTTTTGAAACGGTATTCCGAAGGCTGCGCCCCAAAGAACCGCCGGGCAAATTCCGGCCCGCCGGTCGCGTCTATGATGAAGGCCGTCTGCGTCGTTTCGCTCCCATCGGCGTGCTCCAGCCGTAATTGCCAGCCGTTTGTGCGGGCTTGGGTGATGGCATCACAGCGCGTTATTTGTGTTCTTTCGCGGTAGCAAACGCCGGTTTTTTGCGCCAGTTCAACAAAAAAGGCATCGGTGTGCGGGCGGTACCATTGCGTATCGGAAGCTTCGTCGCTGCTGCTGGCCGCCACGAGAAGCTCGCGTGAATGCGCAGCATCGGGGCGAAATGCTTTGCCGGCTTCATGAAAAAAATAGCTGAATCCCCGCTTAATCCCGCAGCGCAGCTCCGGATGCGCGCGCTGCCAGCTTCCATAGCGCGAAAGCGGGCGCAGTTCAGGCAGGTCGTAAACATCGGCCAGGCGGCGGAGAATCATGTCGGCGACCGGCGTAGAGGATTCGCCGAGGGCAAAGCGCGGATGCCGGCCTTTTTCCACCAGCAAAACGCGGTAGCCCAGCCGGGAGAGGGCGGCAGCGGTGAGCGAGCCGGCAAAGCCCGATCCGACGACGGTTACATCATAAAAAACGATAGAATGATGCTCAAAAACGTTCATATAGCTCTGCTTGTTGATGTAGTTCAGATTCCGGCGTAGCGCTCATTCCGGCGCGCTTAAGCGCATCCGGCGGAGTTCGGTTTTGCCATTGTACAGGCGCCCGGCCTCCCGGACCACGCTCGGATGCGTGCCTTCCCGAAGCCTGTCAGGATGGACGTTTACGAAATATATCTCGTAGCCCCGCCGCACATAATCTCGGTGCAGCCGTTGCGTAAAGTCCGTCCAGCTTTCCTGAATGGCGTGTTCGGGCGTAAAAAGCGGAAATTCTATGGCCAGATCGGGCCGCAGGTAATAGGCCGGATAGTGAGCGTACACAATCACTGATCGGGCGGGCACCGATGCGTAAAAATTTTGAACAAAAGTCTCGTATTCGGTGCGGGTCATTTTATTTTCAATCGTTCGCTCGTGCAGCGCATAGCCGGGTCCGTATAAAAGCATGCACACCAGCGCGGCGGACATCAGAACATGATGAATTCGGGCCCGGAAGCCATCATCCTGCTGGCCCAACAACAAATGCAGCAGGCCGAACAGCAGCAGCAGCGTGGCGGGCGTTACCAATCGGTAGTAAAAGCTGTGTACGCCAAAGATGATGTGCACCAGCGCAATCCCGATAAAATAGAGGCCGCCGGCAGCCGCGCAGAGCAGCGTAAAGAGCGATAGCGGACGCGCCGCCTTTGTTTTTCGTTGCCTCCAGCTTTTCCATAGCAGCCAGAGCAGCCCGGCCTGAATCAGCAGGGTGATGCCGAAGAGCACCGGCTGCTGATTGCCCAGCACGTGCAGCATATTCAGCTCGTCGCCCAGCGCGCGAATGATGTGATACATGCCCTCAAAAACGCCGTGTGGCGCGGGCGTGCGCTCAATACCGGTAGCCAGATTCGTTAACTGATAGCTCAGCCAGAACCAGCCGCCCATCATGATGATGGATAAAAAGCTGCCCAGACTGAGCCAGCCCGCCTCGCGCCGGAAGCCCATCACCGCTAAAAGGAGCGCCGCAGGCAGGGTGATGCCCAGCGCAAACAGGCCGATGTAGCGTATCATAAAAAGCAAAAAACAGAACAAGCCGGCTGCAAAAAGCAGGGCTGCCGATTTTTGCTGAAGGCCGCGTACGAGTAGCAGGACGAAAGCCAGCATGGCGATCATGAAGGGCGCTTCGGAAAGCGTCTGGCTCAAAAGCATGAGCGGCGGAGCCAGGGCGAAAACGGCCAGATAGGCAGGCGCATCTTTCTTGAAACGCCACCAAAGCAGCGCGGCACCTGAAGCCAACAGGAGGATATTCGCCACTTTGGAGGCCCAGAACAGGCTGATGCTGCCGCCGGAAAGGGCCATCACACCGGCGATAAAGGCGGGCAAACCGGGCGGCCAGGTAGTTTCGTAGCTGCCGTGAATCAGCAGGGGCGGGCCGGCCGCAGCCAGGCTGTGGGCCATGCGCAGATAAAAATACGAATCGTTTTGAAGCTGTCCGTAGGGATCAAAAACGGAGCGCAGCACGATAACGCCCGCGATGCCGAAAAGCAGCCCGCCCAGCCAAAGCACCGGCTTGCGGTTCGGCTGAAACGCAAATAGCTCAGAAAAAGACGGCATGGGTGCTTTTGGGGCAAATTAGCGATGGGTTTTATTCCAGCTCGGGAAAATCGAAGTCTTCCGGGAGGGTTACAAACACTTCGGTGGTAATGCCGCTGCGGCTGGCGAACAGGCCGATACCGCCTTCCACGTTCCAGAGCACGTTTTCGATCTGCCCCGGGGAGAGCGTGGAGCCGCCGGTTTGGATATCGACGGTGCGCAGGTAGTCGTACAGGTTGTCATCAATCGAATAAAAGGAAACTTCCTGCGGGCCAAAATAAGCGACGGCAATCCAGGGCAGGTCTATGGTGATGCTGCCGTCTTCATTCCGGTCGTAGTTGTCTTCGTTGATAACGCCGGAGGATACACGAATAAATTCGCCGGGATTGTCCTCGTCCTCCACATCGCTATAAAACGGGGTGAGCGGATAGATATCCGGCTCCAGGGCGAGCGTGGTGGCCACAAAGTAATTTTGGCGGCCGGGATAATTGCTCTGGGAAAAGCGCTGGGTGAGCTGCTCTTCGCTCTGATAAGCGATGGTATCGGCACTGACTTCCAGCAGCTCAAAGGCCGGTGGCACAAACGTGGAGGAAGTCAGCACCGGCGCCTCTTCGGCCGTTTGATTTTGCCCGCGCACTTCGAGGCGGTAAAACCGGCCGGGCTGGGTTGCGAGTCCATCATCCTGCGGTACATAAATGCCGGCGCTGTCGCTTTCCACATACGGAATACGGGTGAATCCGGCTCCGTCGGCATCTTCGGGAGAAACGACGCCTTCCTCATACAGCTGGATTTCCACCTGTAAATCCCGCAGGGCGGCGCGCTCAAAAGTATAAGGCTCATCGAAGGGCAGGGTGCGCGAGAGCTTGATTTCCGGCAGCGGCTCTCCGCCGGTCAGGAAGGTCTCCACCATCATCTGCTCCTCATACGAATCCTGATCGTAGGGATCGCAGGAAAACAGCACAAAAGCGCATAAAACAAGGTAAAATAAAGGTTTGAAACGCAAAGCTAAGATCACCGGAAGTAATGTTAAATTGTGAATTTTGAATGGGTGGCTTAGGTAATTATAAA
>JBMCPG010000036.1:0-8347 GCA_048626035.1 Cyclonatronaceae bacterium | reverse complement strand
GGCTACCCCGGCGGCGGCTTCATTTTCAGAAAGTTTAAAAACAGCGTTGGCTGCCCCACGTGCTTTAAAAGCGCCTGCCTTTTGCAGATTTTCACACTTGAAGCGAATACGGGCTTTATACAGCTTATCGAAATAAGCGCAGGTTAATACGGGCGTACGATGTATATATGGAGCGATATCAGCCTGCGTTTTCCGGATCGTATCTATAGAAAAAGCAGGCTGTTTCAGAAAAGACATAAGAGGCAGGACGTAAAGTTCAGGCGCTGGCGGTTTGCTCAATAGCAGACTTCAGATCCTGGTATTCAAACGGTTTAATGATGAAATCCATCGGTTTGGTAGCCATCGCGCGTTTTACCGTTTCAGGGTCGGTGTTCCCGGTGAGATAGAGAACCGGAGCGCTGGAATGTTCACGAATTTTAAGGACGGTTTCTATGCCGTCATATTCGCCGATAATTTTGATGTCCATCAAAATCATATCAGGATGATGCTCTTTCACCAGGTCGATGGCCATATCGCCTGATTTTGCCTTTCCTACAACTTGATGCCCCATACGCTGCACCATTTTTTCAATCATCATTTGGAGGATGAATTCATCTTCCACAATAAGAAGCTTTTTCATAAACAGCGTGCTAAAGAAATAACGGAATGGTTGTTAGAGTTTAAGATTTTTACTTTGAATAACCTAATTTTTTGACGTAGAATTACGGAATTTTTACTCTTGCTGTGAAACCTGTTTTTCGGATTTTTGGGTTTTAGAAGCAGATGAGGCGGGGGAAGAACTATCATCGTTGTGGGAGGGTTTTTTCGGTGAAGACTCTTTTTGTGCCCGGTCAGACGGGTCTTCCGAAATCTGTTTGCTAATTTCCTGCACCCGGCGGGCAAGCTTGCTGCGGGCCCTGGAGTGGCTTGCATCGGCTTTACCAAGCAGAAAGCCATACGGCTTGAGCGACTCGACTTCATCAAATATTACCTTCAATACTGCGCTGGCGGGAATAAAGAGAATCATGCCGGCAAGCCCCCAAATTTGGGCGCCCACAAAAAGGGCAAGCAGTGTGATGAGCGGGTTAAGGCTCACCTGCCGGCCGACGATTCCGGGCGTAAACAGATTGCCTTCAAAAAGCTGAATAATATAGAAGCCAATGAGCACCAGCAGCGGAATGAGCAGCGATTCCATAGTGATCCAGGCGTAGAGAATGGGCAGGATGGAGCCCAGCATCGGGCCCACAAACGGCACGATATTTAGTACGGCGGCAAATACGCCAAAAAACAGCGCGTTTTCGACCCCGAGCAGCAGTAGCATACTGCTGTTGAGTACGGCCAGGATGCAAATCACCATAAACATCCCTAAAATGTAGTTTTGCACCACCGATTTGATGCGCAGCAGCAGTTTTTCCATCTGCTGGTCGTTGCCGTTGGAGAAAGCGCGGATGGCAAATTCTTTGAGAAACGTGCGGAAAATGAGAATCAGAATGACGTACACCGGCACGATGAAAACGCTGGTGAGCGTAGAAGCGGCCGAAAGTACGCCCATTCCCAGGGACTGGAAATTATCGCTGATGTAGGTAATCACCATATTGGGCAGCTCCTGCAGGCTTTGGCCGAGATCGATGTCGGTATAGGGCGAGATGCTTTCATCGAGGCGTTCGGCAAGGGCGCGCAGGCGGCGCTCAACCATATCTACTTCATCTACGAAGCCGATAATCTGCGAATAAAAAAACAGCGAAATCCCTACAAAAATGCTCAGGCCAAGCAGCAGGCTGATGATACTTGAAAGGGTGCGCGGGAAATACCATGATTCGAGCTTGCCGGCCAGCGGAGAAAGAAGTACCGCAAAAAAAAGGGCAAACAGCAGCGGTATGAGCAGCGATTTTGCCACAATCATACCATATATGATGAGCGTGAGGAGCAGTAGCACGCTTGCCATACGTGCGTACCAGGGTAACTCTACGGTAGGTTGAGGAGGAGACTCGGACATTTTTCTAATAACTTAGCCGAAATTAGGTTGATATGCTGCTGTAAAAGAAAGGAAAAAGAGCGCACAAGCGTGCCACACACAAAATGCTTGCTATAAGGGTAGGAGAGAAGGAGACATAATTAATATCTGCTGAAGCGCCCTTGCTTCATTATATTGTGCATATTGTGCCACGGAAAATACACATAAAAATGTAAGCCATAAAAAACAAGCGCAACTATTATAACCGCCGGCCCGCCTGCTTGCTGCATCGAAGATATAAGTTTACGTTATATCTTCACAAAAGCATCTTTTGAACCTTTTCATTCCTTATTATACTGTTTCCATGAGCTTCCTCTTTTTGCGTCAGACCCTGCAATATTTTTGTTTACCTGTTTTTTTTGCCCTTGCCGGCGGCCTGCAGCCGGCGGCCGGTCAGTTTTATATGAATCAGGATATTTCGCTTTCGGGAATAGAAGCGGTGCTGCTGGTTGTGGAGTTTTCGGGAAATACGGATACCATAGAAGGCCTTAATTCTCAAGAGCTGGAGCGCGCGGCTTCCAGCCAGCTTCAGACGGCGGGCCTTGGCATGCTTAGCGAGCGCAACTGGGCCCGGACACCGGGGCAGCCCTATCTGCACCTGCATGTTAATAGCCTCGATAGCGGCCTTGGGTTTGTGGTTTATCGCATTGAGGCGGCCTTATACCAGGAGGTGCAGCTATTACGTGCGCCCGATACTTCCAGTATTGTGGCTACCTGGGAGACGTCTGAACTTGGTTTTGCGGGTACAAACCGCCTGGAAAGTCTTCAGGCAGATATGCTGCGGCTTGTAGAACGTTTTACACAAGCCCACAGCCAGGCAAACAGTGCCGAGTAATTTCTTTGTGGCCTTAGTAGGGCCGGGGCATCACAAGGGCGAGTATAAGATATACCAGTATCGGAGAGCCAATACCGAAAAAGGTGATGAGCACAAAAACAACGCGTATCACGGTGCTGTCGATATTCATGTAATCGGCCAGGCCGCCGCATACGCCGAAGAGAATTTTATCGGTTTCAGATTTGGTAAGTCGTGCCATAAAAGAAAAACGTTTAGGGTCGAAAGTGAACAAAAGCGCCCGCCGGAAAAGCGGCCGGGTTTTCCGGATACGCACCGCTCATCAAAAAGTTAGCGCCGGCTGCGATTCAGGCGGATGCCGCCGGGTTCTATATTAATGATGCCTTGCTTGAGCAGCGCGCCCACAGCGGCTTTGAAGCTGCGTTTGCTGATGTTAAACTCGTGGCGGATAAGCTCTGCGTCCGATTTGTCATGGTAAGGTAAAAAGCCGTCTTTTGTTTCCTCAAGGCGCTCCTGCAACTCTTCGGCGGCCGCACGCACCTCGTCGTAGCCCGGCCGGCGCAGCGTGAGGTCGAGCTTTAAGTCTTCGCGCACTTGTTTGATGTAGCCGGTCAGGCGCATGCCGGGGCGTATTTTTTTGAGCAGCTCGTTTTGGTAGAGCGTTCCGCTATAGGGCGGTTCGGTTTCGATGATGGCTTTATAGCCGAGGTCTGTTTTGCGGGAAATAAGCAGCGGCACGGCCTGGCCGGGCGCAAAATGATGGGTTTCGGGCAGCACATCGGGGGCAAAGCGATCTACGCGCGTGCTTCCGGTAATGCGGCCGCTGCGGCCGTCGATATAGGCATATACCAGGTAATGCCCGCCTTTTTCAAGGGGTGTGAGCTGCTCGGCATGGGGAATAAATAAATCTTTTTCCAGACCCCAATCGGCGAAAGCGCCCTTGCCTCCGGCCGCTTTAATGCGCAGCAGGGCAAATTCGCCTACTTGTATGAGGGGCGTGCGCAGCGTAGCGCTCAGGTAGCCATCATAATCGTGATAGATAAGAACCTGGAGTTCATCGCCGGGCGCGGGACTGAGGCTGCCAAACTCAGCTTTGGGCAGAAAGGCATCGCCCTCCGGGGTTTCTACATAAACTCCTTTAGGCGTTTCTTTTTGTACGCGGCGGCGGCTGAGGCGCCCCAGCCAGGAAGAGGTTTCGGGTAAATGGGCCATCATGCTAAACGGTAAAACGTGTATGTAAAGATCATAAAAAACGGGGTGAAGAAATTTGGGTCAGTTCAGGGTTCGAGCTCGTTAAGCATTTTTTTGAGCAATTCAATTTTAACAATGGGCATGGGATCCACGTTGGAATAAATAGCCAGGTAAAAAGAGACAAAATCGCCGTATAAAATCATGTAGAACATGCGCTCAAGGGCGTTAGAGCCGGTAGAAGTGATGGATTGAAAGCTTACCGCGTGCGGCTCTACCAGTTCTTTGGTAACCTCCATACGGCGGCGCACGCGCGGATGATCGCTGGCATCCTGCAACATAATCACCGAAAGTTTGCCCAGCAAATGGGCTGTAAGCTCCCAGCCTTCGATCTCGTTGTGGTTCATTTCCGGAATAAGGCCACGGAAAGCAAGCATTTTGGCATTTTCGTTCAGTTGTGTTTTCCAGCGTACCGAAACGGGCTCCATCAGCCCGTCGTGCGCGTAAATAATGGGCAGGGTATCCTGAAGCTGGCTGGCCATGGCCATGGCCTCATTATCTTCGAGGTTAGACAGTATTTCGATTTCTTCTTCGAGGAAATCGGCCGTTTCCAGCAGGATGTCATCACCGGGAAGAAAAACGTTCAATTCCTGAAATACGCGCCATAGCGCAACAAAGGTGTAGGCCAGGGCCGCCCGGGTGATGCGCCGGCGGGGCAGGCCGATAAAGTTGAGCTGTTCGCGTTTGCAGATGTGTTCGAGCTCGCCGCCGGTAGAAATGGCCAGCCGCTGCGCTCCGCGAACCCCGGCCGCTTCGAAAGCGCTCAGGGTTTCTTCAGTGTTTCCCGATTGGGAGACGGCAACGACCAGCGTGTGTTCCGAAACATAGGAGGGTAAGTTATAGGAACGGTTCACCTCTATGGGCAAATGGCCTTGTTCGAGGCTTATGGCCCGTATAATCTGCCCGCCGATTACGGCCCCGCCCATGCCGGTAATGAGTACATCGCGAATACGATCTACGTCTAAATTAAGCTTCAGGCCAGCGGTATGGTCGATGGCATCGCGCCACTGCTCATCAAAGCTGCAGATGCGATCCCACATCCGCTGATGATCTATACTACGTATTTTCTGTAGGCTTATCATATATAATTATAAGTATAAAACGTTTGGAAATAAATAAACAGAAGCATTTCAAAAGCCGGGAGCAGAAGAGCTAAATATAGGATATTTAGCCATTTTTTAGCACGTTCAGGAGGTGGGATTTTTCAGGCTTTCCACGATGTTGCGCACGTCGGCGGTGCTGCCGGCCCTGAGCACTTTTTTTGCGGCCGCCTGCAGCTTTGCCAGCCGGTGCTGGTAAAGAGCCTTGCGCACCATCGGGATGCCGGGACCTGAAAGACTCAGCGATTGGGCGCCAAAGCCAACCAGCAGCCCTGCAAGGGCGGGTTCAGAGGCCATCTCACCGCATACTCCAAAAGGGATACCGGCTTTTTCACAAGCGCCGGAAACCCGATGAATCAGCCGCCAGAGCGCCGGGTGATTGCTGTCAAAATAAGCCGATACTCTGGAATTATTGCGGTCGGCGGCCATGGTGTATTGCGTGAGGTCGTTGGTGCCTATGCTCATAAAATCGACGTGCCGGGCCAGATGATCGGCGATGAGGGCGGCCGCCGGCACTTCAATCATGGCTCCGAGCGAAATGCTGTGGGCCGGCAGCCGTAGCTGATGGAGTACGGCCTTGAGTTCTTTGCGGATTTCCCGGAGCTCTTCGGGCTGACTCACCATGGGCACAAGCAGCCGTAATTTACACGGATAGGAATGCAGGGTTTCTAAAATAAGGTGTAACTGCCGCCGTAAAAGCTGCCGTTTATCGAGCAGTACGCGCACGCCGCGCCAGCCCAAAAACGGATTTTCTTCTTTCTCCATCGCATGATAGGGCATTTTGTCCCCGCCAATATCAAACAGGCGCACGGTTAGCTCTTGTGTGCCCGCCAGAACGGCCGCGCGTTGCAAAAACCGCCGCTGATCCTGCCCGGTTTCGCCCGCGTTTGCAGCAGATAAGGGGGCATCGTCGCGGCCGTGGTCTTCGGCATGATCGAGAAAATAGGCCTCGGTGCGCAGCAATCCGATGCCTTCGGGTTTGTATTTTTGCACCAGGTCGATTTCGGCCTCCAGCTCCAAATTTACCCGTATGGCCACCCGATGGCCGCAGGCGGTTTGGCCGGGCGTTTCATAAATATGCTGCTGCTCGTGCTGCTTCGCGCTGCCCTGCTCTATCTGCTTGCGGGTGCGCTGCCGGGTTTGGTCGTCGGGATGCTGAATAACAAGCCCCTGCCGGCCGTCCACAATAAGCAGCTCGTCGTTGGTGATGGCTTCGGTGATGCCTTCGACTTCCAGCACGAACGGAATGCCCATAGATTTGGCAATGATGGCGGCGTGCGAGGTGAGTCCGCCGCGTTCGGCTACCAGGCCCCGCACGTGCTGCCGGGCAAATAAAATAATTTCGGAGGGCTTAATTTCGCGACATACCACGATATGATTTTCGCGCAGCTGCACCATCATCTCTTTTTGCTGAAGCCGGCGTATTATCCGGCTGCGGATATCAACAATATCGGGAATCCGCTCTTTGAAAAAGGCGCTTCCGGAGGTTTCCAGCCGCTGTATATAATGGCGAAATACCTGAAATACCGCGCGGTCGGCGGGCAAATAGGCATTGCGTATATGCTCATTTATTTCGGCCTTAAGCTGCGCGTCGCGCAATACATCAATATGGAAATCCAGCATTCCGGCCGGCAGTGAAGCGTTTTGGTCTTCCTCGGTGATGCGCGCGAGCTTGCGTAGCTCCAGCTCTACAATGCGCATGGCAGAACCCACCCGCTCTTGTTCTTCATGGACCTGCGCGCCGGTAATCTGCCGGGTGGAAACGGCCGTATGCTCCGGATCATAAAGGTATGCCGGGCCCATCGCCAGCCCCTCTGCCGCCGCTACACCTTTCCAGCTGCGGTTATGAGGCCGGGCCGGGCCGCTTCCCTGCTGTTTTTCTGCCTCCTTTTTCATATACATGCTTCCTCTTCGGTGCTGCGTTGCTGATCTCGTTGATACCCCCACGCGCTGAGGCTTTTTACTCTTCCTCCATCCCAAAACCGGTTTCAAACAGCGCGCTGATTTCGGCCATGGCCTCTTCCTCGTCGGGGCCGTCCAGCTCTATTTCCAGGGCCGCCCCTTGTTCGGCTGCCAGCGTGAGTACCCCAAGAATGCTTTTACCATTAATGCGGTAGCCGTGCGAGTAAATATGGAAATCAGCTTCGTATTTTGAAGCTGTGCGCACCAATATTGAGGCCGGCCGCGCGTGTATTCCAGAAGAGTTGAGGACGTTGATGTGCTTTTTTAGCATACGTAAAATCCGGATAAATCGAAATATGGGCGTAGTATGATTTATTCCTGCGCTTGTTTGCGCATTTTCTGGCATTCGCATTGTGTGCCGTAGGTGATGCACAACTCATGATCCGGCGCTTTGGAAATCCGCGCCTTACAGCAGTTGCGCCCGTGATGAATCATCAGATGCGATAAATCGGTCCAGCTTTCACGTGGAAATAAGGCCATCAGATCGCGCTCTACTTTAACAGGATCGTCGTGCCGGGTGAGGCGAAACCGCTTGGAAATGCGCTTTACATGCGTATCGACGACTACCCCCACATTGATGTTAAACGCGTTTCCCAGCACCACATTCGCCGTTTTCCGGGCCGCCCCGCGCAGGGTGAGGAGCTCGTCCATGGTTTGCGGGACTTCTCCGCCGAAATCATCCCGAATGCTGAGGGCCGTGGCTTTGATGGATTTCGCTTTGTTTTTGTAGAATCCGGTTGAGCGAACCGCTTCTTCCAGCTCTTCCTGATCAGCCTCGGCAAAGGCTTCGACGGTCGGAAACTGCTTGAAAAGGTTTTCCGTGACAATATTAACGCGCACATCAGTACACTGCGCGCTCAAAATGGTGGCAATCAGCAGTTCAAACGCATTCGAGTGATTCAGCTCGCAATGCGGGTTGGGATAGTATGCGTAGAGTTTTTCAAGAATTTCGGCCGCCCGCTGCTTTTGTGCGGCCGATTTTCGGGGCAGTTTTGCTTTTGTAGCCATAAATACAGTCTTAATCGAATGGTGATGGACAGGCCTACCAAGCCATGTATCCATGATACTGCTAAACAACATTCAAAAAAACTGCGATATTATTTTTGTGTTGTGATGTTTCTTTCTTAACGCCCTTTTTTCTTTAGGCCGGTTTATCTGGAGCTGAATTACTGCCCAGCCGTGGTAGAGACGCAATGCATCGCGTCTCTACCACGGCATCGGAACGGCGTTTTCAGGCATTACAGCCCTATT
>JBMCPG010000035.1:0-8360 GCA_048626035.1 Cyclonatronaceae bacterium | reverse complement strand
CGGCCGCCTGCCGCACCGCTTTGCTGAAGGGCACGCCCTGCTCCAGCTGGCCGAAAATGTAGGTCATGGTGCCGGAAAGCACGCCGGTAACGCGCCGGACTTCATCGCCGTTTTCGACCATGGTGCGAATGGTTTGCACCACCGGCAGCCCGGCGCCGGCGGCGGCCTCATAGCGAAACAGCGCGCCGTTTTCACGCGGCTTCACCAGTTCGTTGAAATAACTTTGCGGCATGGTGTTCGCGATTTTACTGGGCGTAACAATATGAAGGCCGCCATCCAGGATTTTGGCATATTGAAGCGCTACTTCCCGGCTTCCGGTAGCATCTACAAAAAGCAGCGGCCGGCTACTCGTGCGGCTATGGGCCAGAAGCTGCTCCAGCACTTGTGTCCATCGGGTTGGGCGCACGGCCTGCTGCCCGTTCAGCTTTTCGGGCAGTTTTGCATCTTCGATACCATCCGCATTAATGAGCGCCAGCTTGCTGTTGCAAAAGCCGATCAGCCGCAGCCGCTTTCCCGGAGGCAGCGCCGGATGAAGCTGTCGCAACAATTCGCCGCCTACCGTGCCCATACCGGCCACAAAAATATCGGCTTTTATCCCCGCCTGCTTTTTATTTAAAGTATGATGGATTTCGGTTTCCGGCTTCGCCGCTCCGGGCATCTCCTGATAATAATCGAAGGTTTCCTGAATGCGTTTCGCAGAAATGCGGTCTTTCATAAGGGTGAGGGGTGCAGAAGTTGATTATAAAAAACGCAGGCCGGATTCAGCCTACTTGTGCATTGAAGTTACTTTTGGGCAGATAAGTACGCGTAAATTCGCTCAGAATATCGTTAAGCTGCTCAAATTCGATGAGGAAGGCATCGTGGCCATACTCCGAATGCAGGCTGCGGTAAACGCCTTCGGCCAGCAGCCGGCCAACGTGTTCCTGCTCCCGCGGGGGATATAAATTATCGGAATCGATGCCCACAACCAGCACGGGAATGCGAATGCTGCCCAGGGCTTTTTCGAGGCCGCCGCGATTCCGGCCCACATCGTGGGTGTCCATGGCCTGGGTGAGGCGCACATAAGAAAGCGGATCAAAACGTGCGGCCATCTTCTCGCCCTGATACCGCAAATAAGATTCTACCTGAAATTGCTCGTTATCGTCGGGCCGGCGCTCCCGGCCGAAACGGGCGTTATATTGCCCGTGCGCCCGGTAGGTAATCATAGCCATCATTCTGGCGGCAGATAATCCGTTTACGGGGCGTTTTTCCGGCGTATAGCGGCCGCCATTCCAATGGGCATCGGCATAGATGGCCTGCCGCTGCGCTTCACTGATGCCGATGGCCCAGGATTCGTGCCGCGCGCCGGCCGCAATTACGGCGGCGGCCTTCACACGGCGATCCATGATGGAAAATTCCAGGGTTTGCATGCCGCCCATCGACCCGCCTATCACCAGTTCTATGCCGCGAATGCCCAATCCGTCGAGGACCAGCTGCTGGGCCCGCACCATATCGCGAATGCTGAGTTTGGGGAAATCCGGGCCGTAAACGTCGCCGGTTTCCGGGTTTATGGATTGGGGCCCGGTCGAGCCGTAGCAGCTTCCCGGCACGTTGATGCAAATCACAAAGTGCTCCTGCGAGTCGAGCAGGCCGCCCTTGGCAAACAGGCCGGCAAACCACTCTTTTGCATCGGCATGACCGGTGAGCGCGTGGCAAATCACGATGACATTATCGCGGGTTTCGTTGAGTGTTCCCCAGGTTTTATAGGCCAGATCCAGACGCGGAAAGAAAAACTGTGATTCCGTGAGGAAGCCCATCAAATGGGAATAGGTGTGGTCGGCAATGGGTTTCATAGCAAAAAATAAGCGTATTGGCAAAAAAAGCTGTATGATGAGGCCCGGAAGCCATCATCATACAGCACAAAAATTGAAGGCGGGGGCAATCAGGCCGGGATTTGAATGGTTTTGAAAGCTTCTTCAAAATCCTCGGTGATGTCGTCGATATGCTCCAGACCCACGGAAACGCGAATCAGATCGTTGGTTACGCCGCTGCTGGCCTGCTCTTCTTCCGAAAGCTGCTGGTGCGTGGTCGAAGCCGGATGAATCACCAAGGTTTTGGCATCACCGACATTGGCCACATGACTGGAAAGCTGAACGCCCTCGATAAAGCTTTTGGCCGACTCGTAGCCGCCTTTCACCCCGAAGGTGAGCACGGCGCCGAAGCGATTGGGCTCCAGGTATTTTTTGGCCAGCTCGTGGTAGGGATGATCTTCCAGCCCGGAGTAGCTGACCCAGCTTATGGCATCGTGGTTTTTGAGCCAGCGGGCGAGCTTCAGCGCGTTTTCGCAATGGCGCTCTACACGCAGGGAAAGGGTTTCGAGGCCCTGAAGCAGTAAAAAGCTGTTGAATGGCGATTGCGAGCCGCCGAAATCGCGCAGGCCTTCCACGCGGGCGCGAATAGCAAAGGCGATGTTGCCAAAGGGACCGTCTTCGCCAAACACTTCCCAGAAATTAAGGCCATGATAGCCGGGCGAAGGCTCGCTGAAAAGCGGGAATTTTCCGTTGCCCCAGTTGAAGTTGCCGGCATCAACGACTACGCCGCCAATAGAAGTACCGTGCCCGCCGACCCATTTGGTAGCGGATTCCACCACGATATTTGCGCCGTGCTTTATGGGACGGGCAATCGCCCCGCCGGCTCCGAAGGTGTTATCAACAATGAGCGGAACGCCATTTTTTTGGGCTACTTCGCTGAGGGCGTGCAGATCAAAGACGTTGTTTTTCGGGTTGCCGAGCGACTCCACATAAATGGCTTTGGTGTTTTCGTCGATAGCCGCGTCGAAAGCTTCGGGGCTGTCGTCGGTAACAAATTTCACCTTAATGCCCAGACGCGGCAGGGCAACTTTAAATTGATTGTAGGTGCCGCCATACAAATTTCCGGTGGAAACGATGTTATCGCCGGCCTGCGCGATGGTGCTGATGGCCAGAAACTGCGCGGCCTGTCCGGAGGAAGTCGCCACGGCCGCCACGCCGCCTTCGAGCGCGGCAATACGCTTTTCAAAGACATCATTGGTAGGGTTCATGATGCGCGAGTAGATGTTGCCGAACTCTTTCAGACCGAACAAGCTTGCGGCGTGCTCGGGATTGTCGAATTGATAGGAAGTGGTTTGGTAGATCGGCACGGCGCGGGAGTTGGTGGCGCTGTCCGGCTCCTGACCGGCGTGGAGTTGAAGGGTTTCAAATTTGTACTGACGTTCTTTTTTATTTTCTGAGCTGCTCATGGTAGTAGTCTGATTTTATTAAGTTAGAGAAGTGAATCGTATGTGGGCCGGAAGCAGGTTTGAACGCATATTCGGGATAAAAAAGCATCGTTTAGAGCGAGTTTCTTACCCGGAATTACGGCCAAAAAAAAGCCGCTTCCGGGAAAGAGTCGGAAGCGGCTTAACATGTTTGAGGCTTAATTTTTTGCAGCTATTTTTGAAAAGCGGCTAAAATCAAAAAGTCAAATCAGTAAAAACCAATCTTACTCATCTTTCCCGTAGCCATCGCAAACAAGAGTTCAGCTACTGCTGAACCGTTATATGTGATGGATGTGGGCAGGAATTAGCACCTGACTTCCGGTTTCCCGAAACGGTTGCTAAGGCTTCACAGGGCCTGTTCCCTCAGCCTTTCTTGATAAGATGTTGCACAATTAAAGAACGAAACAGCATATCGGTGATTTGCATTCCTTTGGATATCAAATTACCGCTGCTGCTTTTGTTGAACGTAAAATTATATCTAATTACACAGAAATGTCAAGCATTTTTTATGATGGATACTGCAGCCCGTAAAGTTTCATCATAACATATAGCACACCAATGTTTTAGCAGCTTTTTCATCTGTATAAGGCTTCCCGGGCAGACTCCGCTGCAACGCCTCCGGAGGACATCATACTATCTCATGAAGCGGCGTTTCCGGCGGCCATGCTGTGGCCGAATACGCGCCGCAGAATATCGCTGGTGCGCTGCACCGGATGTTCGCGAATGGCTTTTTCCTCCTGCTCTAAAAGCTGATATAAGCCCTCCAGCGCACGGTCGGTGGTGTAGGCGGTGAGATCGGCATTTACGGGTTCTACGAACGGAATGCGGTTGTACTGCCGGGTTACATCCCCCCAATATTGGGTCGCCGCAGTGCTGTCGAGCGCTTGCGAAATGACCGGCCGAAAGCGGCTGCGCAGCTTGTCGGCAGTGGTGCGGCGCAGGTATTGGGTGGCCGCGTTTTCATCGCCCTGTAAAATATCGAAGGCATCGCGGATGGTCATTTCCTCTACAGCGGCGCGGAACACCGGAGCCGCTTCGGCGGCGGCCTGCTCGGCGGCGCGGTTAAGCGTAAGCACGAAATCATCTACCAGCTCATCAAAACCTAAATCGCGCAGGGCATTTTCGGCCCGCTGCGCCTCCGGGGGAAAAGCAATAAAGCGCTGCTCGCTCTGGAAATAGCCGCCCCTTTCTGAAGCCGTTTCGGCGGCCCGGCCGGCTCCTACGCGCAGGGCTTCTTTAAGCCCGCGCACTACTTCTTCTTCGGTAAGCGGGGTTTCGGCCCCGAGGCCGGCCTCGTCGGCAAATTGCTGCAGCTCGGCACAAGAGTACAAAAAGAAAAGACTGGTGATGAGGCTGGCGGCAAAAAAGCGGGCCGGAGTTAAAACAGAAGCCATGAAATCGGATACCATCATAAATAAAAAAAGAAGCATAAGTGAGTTGGAAAGAGGCCTTAAGATACAGAATAAACAGGCGCGTGCCGGCAAAATCGAGCAAAAAAAAGCTGCCCCGCATCAGCAGGGCAGCTTTGGTGAAGTCATCGGAAAATAAATTTCGGCCGATAGACCGAACTTTAATCGATTAATTAAACAGGTAGCGCACGCCGAATTGCATCTGCCAGCGGGAATTATTGCCCTGTATGTCGTAGCGGTCGAGGCCGGTTTCGTCGTCGCGGTAGGTAAACTGCGGAGTAGTACCGTCGGCCTCGTAGCCTTCAAAAATATACAGATCGTAATAATTTCCACTTCCACGAGTGGCGTAGCGCGTACCCCAGGAAGGATTAAGCAGGTTGGCTACGTTAAAGATATCGGCTGAAAGCTGAAAGCGATGGCGCTGCCCGGAGAACTCCAGGCCGAAATCCTGGCGAATAGAGAAATCGAAAATAGCGCTGAAAGGTAGCCAGGAGGCGTTTTTCTCGGCATAGCTGCCGCGATTATCGCTCAGGTAGCTGTCGTCTTCGATCACGGCGTTCAGGTTTTCCCACTGCTCGGCGGCCGTTACAACGGTGCCATCATCGAGGGTGTAGTCGATGAGGTTAATTTCTCCGGCGGAGGCCGGAATATACACCAGGCTGCGGTTGTTGCTGGTGCTGCCGGTTTCGTTATTGAGATTGCGCGCGTTCCGGCCGGCAATTACATAAGAAAACGGGCCTTCCGACTGTATGTTGGCAAACAGAGAAACCGTAGTGGCGTTGTTGCCGTCGGCCTTCCAGTCGTAGCGCTGACTGAGGGCGGCGATGATACGATGGCCTATGGCAAAATCGGAGCGGCCAAATTCGGGGTTGTTTCGCCCGTTGATGCTTACCTGACCACGCCACTGCGAGGAGTTTTGCGACGACGTGCCATCAGTTACAGAGTAGGAGTCGTTCCAGGAGTAGGCGAGGTTGGCATTCAGACCAAAATCAAAGTTTTTGGCGAAAGAAGCGCCCAGGTTGTAGGTATGGCCGCGCGAGGTGTTGGAAGCCACATATACGCCGCTGTAGGTATTATCAAAGTTTTGGCCGGTAAAGACTTGGCGCGTATCGGGCGAGCCCGTCCAGCGGAACGCAGTCGTAGGATCGCTGTTCACGTTGGTATAGGTGATGTTGTTGAGCGTGCGGGTGTACATGCCTTCAAAAGTGGCAAAAACGCCGCCCGGCAGCTCAATATCGGTGGCCAGGTTCGAGCGCAGAATCTGCGGATATTTGAAATCTTCGGTGAATAAGTCCACCTGTCCGGAGGGAATTACAGCGTTCGGGTTGGTCGGCTGATTGTCCGGGTCTGCGATAAAGCGGAAGTCATCACCCAGATCATCTATGTCCACGCTGCCGGCATTCAGGCCGTTGTTGTTGAACATCGCGCCGGGCCATACGAAGGGAATCCGGCTGGTAAACAGGCCTGCGCCGCCGCGGATTACGGCGGGGATTTGTGTAGAGGGCAGGATGTAGTTGAAGCCCAGGCGCGGGGAAAGCATAAGCTGCCCGTCCGGGGCGTTTCCGACTTGTGCTTCGCCGGCCACATCGTAAGCGCGGGCCATGGCCGGAAGCGAATTGTCGCGCAGGTTGGTGTCGGTAGGCGGGTTGGAGGTAATGATGGGCACATCCAGGCGCAGGCCGGCTGTGAGGGTCAGATCGCGGTTTACGCGCCATTCATCCTGTGCATAAAGGCCAAGCTGCATGGCGTTAAAAGCAGCCGCGCCATCGCCCGAAATGGCATAGGTGCGATTGTAATCGGCCGGGCGCGCATTATTGATGAGATCATCTATACTGTTGTATTCGTAGGCGCCAAAGTTCTGGCGCAGAAACAGGTTGTAGATATCATAAAACTCGTTGTGCGTGCCCAGGGTGATGGTATGGTCGCCCCGGAAGAGCTTGAAATTATTGGTGATGGCGAAGATATCCTGATCGAGCTGATTGGCCGTGGAAAACTGCTCGGAGCCAAACTCGATGGCCCCGCCTGCTCCATCGGCAATATCAACATAAGGAAAGCGACTGCCCAGCGTGCCGCGATTATCCCGCACGCGTACGTAGCTCAGAATCAGGTTATTGGAATAGCGATCGCCAATAAACGAATTCAGCTCAATGGCCGAAGAATTGGTTGTGCTCGGGAAGAAAACGCCCGAATTGCTGAACTCTATGGTATTAGAGTTTCCGGCATTGCGCGAAAACTGCTCTGCTTTGGTGTATTGATGCCGCAGGGTGAGAAAGTGATTTTCGTTGATGTTGTAATCCAGCTTAAAAAACAGCTTCTCGCCGTCCAGATCCCGGGAAGTGCTGCCGAAACTGCCGGGATTGTAGTTGTACTCATCTATCAAAAAGCTGCGTAAATTTTCCAGAACCGCAACGCTGGCGCGCCCGTCGGCAGAGGTGTATTCGGCAGGATCGAAGGGCACCGGCGTGGCGTCGCGCTGCAGCTCAATGTTGGTGAAGAAAAACAGCTTATCTTCGATGATGGGCCCGCTGAGCGAGAGGCCAAGCTGCCGCTCCGTGAATTCATCTACCTGCGTGCGGTCGCCGCCCAGACGATCGGCGAGGTCTTCATTAGTTTTGCCCACCAGGTTTTCGTTCTTGTAGTATTGGTACACGCTGGCGCTATAGGTGTTGGTTCCGGATTTGGTTACCGCATTCACGCCGCCGCCGGCAAAACCGCCATACGTAACGTCGTAGGGGGAAAGCACGACCTGAAGCTGATCCAGAATATCGAGGCTGAAGGGAGAGATACCGGTTTGTCCGCCGTTGGTTCCGGAGCTGGCCAGGCCAAAGACATCATTATTCACGGCCCCATCTATGTAAATGGCATTGTAGCGGTTGTTCATGCCGGCGAAGGTCGTTCCGCCGCCAAAACTGCCCGACTGCGGGGTGAGGCGCAGGAAATCGTTTATATCGCGGTCGAGAGTGGGCAGCTCCTCCAGGTTTTGAGAAGAAATCTGCGTGCTGGTGCCCGATGTTTCACCCGCAGAACCGGCCTGTGCGCTCACAACCAGCGATTCCAGCTCGGTTACATTTTCGCGCAGCTCAAAATTACGCCGCTCTACTTCGCCAAGGCGTAAGTTCAGGTTTTCCAGCTCCGAGGAATTAAAGCCTGCGTAGGAAACCGTTATTTTATAAGGCCCGCCAACGCGCATACCGGTAATCCGGAAATTACCGTCGCTATCGGTAGAAACGCCGTACGTTGTGCCGCTGGGCTGATGTACCGCTACCACATTCGCACCAAACAGCGCTTCGCCGTTCTGGTCGGTAACTACTCCCGCAATGCTTGAAGTGGTTACGCCCTGTGCCTGAGCTGTGGCTGAAAACAGCAACATACCCAGCAATAGGCTAAGAAAGGATAGTACAATAGATTTCATAAATAATTTACGCGTGTTAATTATAATTTTTATAATAATTTAGACAATCATGATGCTACAGCAGCATTCACGCGTAAAAATCGCTTTTAAAGGTTATCCAAATATTATGCGAACCCTATTTTTAAAAGCAAAACGCTATAGCAATAATATGATAATATGAAGCAGCGCCGTGCCGGCTCTGAGCTTTACGGCTCGGATGGGAGTAGCAGGTTTTTGTTGGCATTATAGTAATTTATACGTTATTTAAGGGCAGCATAAAAGCGCT
>JBMCPG010000034.1:0-8373 GCA_048626035.1 Cyclonatronaceae bacterium | reverse complement strand
CGCCGCTGCCGCCGAGAATCAGCAGAACGCTGGCTTCGGCCGGGATGCCAAAATGGTGGCGGGCTTTTTCGCGCAAACGCTGTTTCTGAGCTTCATCATAGAGCGGAAGCAGCGCCGCACGCGCCGGATTTCCCAATAGACGAATACGGCCGGCCGAAGCCGGTTTGGGCAGATGCTCCGCCGCTGGCTCAAAGGCCGTAAACACGCGCCGCGCGTGCCCCGAAAGCAGGCGGGTGGTAACGCCGGGAAAGCTATTTTGTTCTTGTAAAAACAGAGGGATACCCATTTTTGCAGCAACCCAGCCAACCGGGCCGGACACGTAGCCGCCGGTGCAGACAACCGCATGGGGGCGCAACCGGCGCAGCAGCCGCAGGCTTTGGAAAAGGCTCACCAGCAGCTTTAGCGGGACCAGAATATTCGAGAAGGTAAACCGCCGCTGCAGCCCGCTAATCCAGATCGGACGGATCTCGTAGCCAGCCCTGGGAACGGCGTTCCATTCGATACGCCCGCGCGCGCCGGCAAAGGTGATCGTAGCTTCCGGCCGCCGTTTTTTGAGCGCATCGGCAATAGCTACGGCAGGAAACACGTGCCCGCCTGTTCCGCCCCCGGCGCACACTACCCGCAGGGCCTGGCCCGATGCAGAAGCATGATGATAGCCTTCTTTGCCCATATTAACGCTTGCCTCCGCCGCGCTTATTCTTCGAAATATTGAGCATAATGCCTACCATAACCCCCGAAAAAAGCATGCTCGTGCCGCCATAGCTGATAAACGGAATAGGCAGGCCGGTTACCGGAAACAGCCCGCTGGCCACCGCCGCATTCACAAAGCCATAGAGCACAATATGCAGCGTGCAGGCAACGGCCATAAGAGTGCCAAGCTCGTCGGGCGCGTTTTTGGCGATGTAAATCACTCCGCGTATTAAAATGAGCACAAAAACAAAAAGCAGCGTACTTGCACCAATAAGGCCATATTCTTCGGCAATAATGGCGTAAATATAATCATTATATGGAGCGGGCAGAAAATCGCGCTGCGTACTTTTGCCGATGCCCACTCCAAACAACCCGCCTTTGGCAATCGCAATATGGGCCTGCTGCGGCTGATACCCTTCCCCTGTCTGAAATTCAGCGCTTTCAATCGCAATAATTTGCTGCACATAATTATTGATGCGCGACTGCCGCTCGGCCGATTGCCCCACCAGCGCCACGGCGCCAATGGCTCCGCAAATCACAAAAAAGCCCAGATGCAACAGGCTCATGCGGGCGAAAAACATCATGGTGAAGGAAAGCACGAGCAGCATGGCCGCGCTCGAAAAATCTTCAATCCCAATCAAAAAGCAGGTAATGCCAATCCAGCCGAGCATGGGCACCATGGTATCATTAAAGCTTTTTATTTTGCGGCGGCGCTTTACCATCATCGCGCATAAATGCACCAGCAGCGCCAGCGAGGCCAGCGAGGAGGGCTGAAACGAAAACCCGACGATGTTGAGCGAGCGCCGGGCCCCGAATACTTCGTTTCCGTACAAACTGACCACCAGCAGAAAAAGCCAGCTCAGCAGCAGCATTATTTTACTGAAGCGCGCAATCGTATGATAATCGATCTTCGAGACGATAATCATGACGCTGAAGGCCAGCACCAGCTTCACAATATGGCTGAAAACCAGTTGTGAGGCCGTTGTGTTGTGCATCTCGGCAAAGTAGGCAATGGAAGAATAGACCGCGAGCACTCCGAAAATCATGAGCGCAAGCACGGCCGCCAGCAGCATACGATCGCTGGTACGCCGCGAGCCTTTAACCTCGTCGTTGCTCTGATCAATAATAAATGAGGCACGCTTTTTGTGCAATGCCGTGGAATAGGCAGACATATCTAATGTAATAATGGTTTAGTCTTCAAGCTGCTGCACGGCTTGTTTAAACACCCGGCCCCGGTGTTCGTAGCTGTCGAACATATCGAAGGAGGCGCAGGCCGGGCTTAAAAGCACGGTTTCGCCTTTGCGGGCATGTTTTTGAGAAAGGCGGACGGCTTCTTCGAGGGTGTCGGCTTCAAAATAATAAAGCGCATCGCGGCCAATTTGGGTACGTATGGCCTCTTTTGCCTCTCCGATGGCTATAAGCGTTTGCACTTTATTTTTGATCTGATCGGAGAGTTCGCGATAATCGTTGCCTTTATCGCGCCCGCCTAAAATGAGCACAACCGGTGTTTTCAGGCTTTGGAGGGCGAACCACACGGCATTAATGTTGGTCGCTTTGCTGTCGTTTATGTAGCGTACGCCCCCCAGCACGCGTACCTGTTCGAGGCGGTGCTCCACGCCCGGAAAGCTGCGCAGGCTTTCTATGATGGCGGGGTTGCTTACTCCGGCTGTGCGGCCGCACAAGGCCACCGCCAGCGCGTTTCCGCAGTTGTGCCGCCCCTGGAGCGCCAGCTCATGCCGGCCAAGAAGCGCCTCAGAGCGGCCATCGAGGCGGAGCGTGAGCACATCATCCTGCACAAAAGCGCCTTCCTCTAAATTCTCTTGCAGACTGTAGGGTAACATGCGCGGAATCGGCCCGGGGTGCTGTTGTAACAGCCGGATTTGGGTGCGCACAACGGGGTCGTCATAATTATAGACGAGCACATCGTCCGGCGTCTGATTCATGGCCAGCTTCATTTTGGCCGCTACGTATAAATCGAAGGAGTTTTTATACCGGTTCAGGTGGTCCGGGGTGATGTTGAGCAATACGCCGATATCGGGACGAAAAGTAGCGATATGATCGAGCTGGAAACTACTTATTTCCAGAATTAAATCGGTTTCTGCCGAGGTCTCCTCCATCAGGCTCGAGGCCGCCGTGCCGATGTTTCCGCCCACCAGCGCGGGCTGGCCGGCCGTTTTCCACAAATGCCCGAGCCAGTTGGTAACCGTGGTTTTTCCGTTGCTTCCCGTAATGCCGAGCGTGCGGCTGCGGTTAAACCAGCTTGCGGCTTCAATTTCGGAATACACGGGAATATTACGGGCGGCAAAGTGGCGAATAAGCGGGGCTTCGCCGGGCACCCCCGGGCTTACCACCACCATATCGGCTTTGTGGGCACGGCCGGAATGGCCGCCCTGCTCGAAGGCAATGCCGGCGCGGCGAAGTGCCTCCTGCTGATGGCCGGCAATGGCTCCGGCATCGCTCACAAAAACCTGTGCTCCATGGCTGTGCAGTAAAATGGCCGCCGCAATGCCGCTACGTGCGCCGCCGACTACTACAATTGTTTTTCCCTGAATATCCATAATATCTCTTTGGTTCTGTGCGCAGATGAGTACTTATTTAATGCTGCTGGTTTAGCGCAATTTAAGCGTTACAACTGTAATGACCGCAAGCATGGTGGCAATAATCCAGAAACGTACCACAATTTTAGGTTCGGCCCAGCCCTGCTTTTCAAAATGATGATGCAGCGGCGCCATCAGGAAAACCCGCTTGCCTTCGCCATAGCGCCTTTTGGTGTATTTAAAGTAGGTAGTTTGTATAATTACTGAAAGGGTTTCCATCATAAAAACTCCACACAGCACCGGCAGCAAAAGTTCTTTATGCACCATCAGGGCCAGCGCTCCGATGGCTCCGCCCAGCGCCAGCGAGCCGGTATCGCCCATAAAGACCTGCGCGGGGTAGGTGTTGTACCATAAAAAGCCAAAACAGGCCCCGGCCATAGCGGCTGCAAAAATGGTGAGTTCGCCCACGCCCGGCACAAAAATAAGATCCAGATATCCCGAATAATCTACCCGCCCGGTTACATAGGCCAGCAGCCGAGCGCCAGCCCGGCAATGGCCGTAGTGCCGGCAGCCAGGCCGTCGAGGCCGTCGGTGAGATTTACGGCGTTGCTCACGCCGGTAATCACAAAAACGACCACCGGAATGTAAATCAGCCAGCCGAGCTGCTCGCCCAGAAAGGCATAATCCAGGTTGGCATCTTTAATAAAAGGAATCGTGGTAATGGTGTTGTAGTCATCAAAGCCGGGATAAAAGTACAGAAATACGCCCAGCACCACGCCTACAAATATCTGCCCTACCAGCTTAAACCGGCCCAGCAATCCGGCTTTGTTTTTCTTTATTATTTTGATGTAATCATCTACAAATCCTACGCCCCCGAGCACTATCACCACAAATAAAATAACCCAGCTGTAGCTGATGGCCATATCCATCCACAGCAGGGCCGGCAGCACGATGGCCAGCAAAATAATGAGCCCGCCCATGCTCGGCGTGCCCGCTTTTACTTTGTGCGTGTCCAGGCCAATATCGTCGCGCACTACTTCTCCGAGCTGCATACGCTGGAGCCAGCGAATAATCTTTTTCCCGAAAATGATGCTTATCAGCAGCGCCATGCTTGCCGCCATGGCCGAACGCACCGTAATAAAGCTGAAGGCCCCGAATCCGGGAACCATATATTCCTGCCGCAGCCAGTCCAGTAGCCAGTAGAGCATTATTTAGGTTGAGGTTGAGGTTGAGGTTTGGGTTGAGGGGCGTTTCCGGAGGGCTGATGCGGCCAGTTCGGCATCATCCATGTGGTGTCGCTTTCCGTGAATTTCCTGATAGGTTTCGTGGCCTTTGCCGGCAATGAGTACTATGCCCGAAACTTCCGCCCGCGCAATGGCCGCCGAAATTGCATCCGGCCGCGCGGTAATGCAAACGACCTTTGCGCCGGCCTGAGCCGGAATACCGTCTTTTATTTCACCTATGATGGCTTCGGGAGCTTCACTGCGGGGGTTGTCGGAAGTCAGGTAAATATGATGGGCGTAGGTTGCCGCAATCTTGCCCATTTCGGGCCGCTTGCTGCGGTCACGGTCGCCGCCGCAGCCAAAAACGACGCTCAAGGGCTGTTCCGGGGCGGCCGTGCGCAGGCTCGAAAGCACGTTTTCGAGCGCATCGGGCGTATGAGCATAATCTACGAATACGCTGATATCATCGGTTTCCCGGCTTATTTTCTGCATCCGGCCTTTGGGGCCTTCGGCGCGGGAAAGGGCCTCGGCGGCCTGCCTGGCCGAAACGCCGAAGGCGCGACAAACCAGCCAGGCCGCGGCCAGATTAGAGGCATTAAAGCCGCCGGTGAGGCGGCTTTTCAGGCGGGTTTCCGGCCCGCCCTCTTCCTCATTTTGCAAAAGCAGATCAAGTCCTGAGGCGTCGTTGCGCAGCAGCTTCAGTACGCCATTTTGCCGGCCAAAACGCCGGATACGCCCGGCCCGGCAGTCGCGCAGCATCGCTTCTCCGGCGGCATCATCGCTGTTTATAATGGCTGTAGCTTTGGCATCGAGGCCGTCAAAAAGCCGCTTTTTGGCGCTCAAATACGCCTCCGGAGTTTTATGATAATCGAGATGATCGTGGCTGAGATTGGTGAAGGCGGCCACATCAAAGGAAAGCGCATCGGTACGTTTCTGATCGAGGGCATGGGAGGAAACCTCCATCACTACATGGGTGCAGCCGGCTTGCTTCATTCCGGCCAGGCTGGCCGCAATATGCTCGGGATCGCCGGTGGTGAGCCGGCTTTCGGAAATCCGCGTGCCGATGCGTTGCTCAACCGTGCCCATCAGCCCGCAGGTATAGCCCAGATGCGTGAGCGCCTGATGCACGAGCGTGCTTACCGTTGTTTTGCCGTTGGTTCCGGTGATGCCGGCCAGCTTCATTTCCCGCTGCGGATTTCCCTCAAAAGCCATGGCCAGCCGCGAAAGCGTGGCCCGGATATCAGAAACCTGAAGCAGGGCGGGCGGGTTTTCCGGGCTTAAATCATCTAATTGCTCTATGCTGCGCTCACTCAGAATAACGGCCGCGCCCCCGGCGATGGCCTGCGGAATAAAGGCGTGCCCGTCGGCGGTGTAGCCATCAATGGCCGCAAATATATAGCCCGGCTTCACGCGGCGGGAGTCGGCGGTAACGCCCGTGCATACCGGTAGTTTTCCTGATGCAGCAAGCGGACTACAAAGCTGAAGAATTTCGGTGGAAGAAAGCTTCATCATAACATGAAATAAAAAGCGGGGCGTAAGTTAAAAAAGGTGAAGCTGCCTATTCTTCTATCTGCACAACACGGGCGAGCTCGTCCATATCCGGAGCGCGGCCGCGGATAAGCACTGTGCGGCCGGCCGGCATGGCAGCGCCAGCTTGCGGAAATTGGGCCGAAATCGTGCCCGAGCCGTTCCTGTTCACGATATAGCCGGCTTCGCGCAGCCGGCGGACAGCCTGCCGCATGGAAAGCCCGGTTACGTCGGGAACCCGCTGTCCGGAAGAGGCCTCGGCCGAGGCGCTTGCCGGCCCTTCGGAACCCATGCGAAGGCGGACGTACCGGCCTTCGGCTGCTGCACCGGCTTCGGGCTGCTGGCTTTCAACGTAGCGGTTAGAATCGGGAGGCAGGTTTGCGGAAACGGCGGTTCCATCGTCTCCCACGACCTCATAATCCAGCCCCTGATATTCCAGCAGGCGCGTAGCTTCGGCATAAGAAAGCCCGCGCAAATTCGGCACGCTGCGGGCCTGTCCGGCCTCCGGAAAGCGGGCCCGGGGCTGCGCGGCTATCAGGCCTTCGTCGAGGGCGGCTATGCGGCGGGCAATATTGCGGAATACCGGCCCGGCCGTAACACCGCCATAGATACTCGTTTGGGGCTCGTCGAGCATCACCAGAGCTACATATTGCGGATTTTCGGAAGGATAAAAACCCACGAAAGACGCGCGATACCGGCTTTGGTAACGGCCCTCCACAAATTTCTGAGCCGTGCCGGTTTTCCCGGCAATCGAAACCTGATCGAGGGCGGCAAGGGCGGCCGTGCCTTTCTCTGAAACCACGTTCTCAAAAACCGGGCGCAGCTCTGCAACGGTTTCCGGGCGTATGGCCTGGCGCAGCGCAACAGGCTTGCGTTCAAAAAGGGTTTCTTCGTTTTCATTTATGATGCGCTCCACCACGTAGGGCCGCATCAAACGGCCATTGTTGGCCAGGGCAGCGTAGGCCATCACTGTTTGAAGGGGCGTAGCCTGTATTTCGTAGCCCACCGACATCCACGGCTGCGTAACTCTCGACCAGTTGAACGGCGGCTGCAGGCGGCCGCTTTCCTCGCCGGGCAAATCGATGCCGGAGGTGGTGCCAAAGCCCAGATTCCGCACATATTGGTAGAAGACATCCTGCGGAATGCGCTGCGCCACCCGCGAGATGGCTACGTTAGAAGATTTTTCTATGGCCTGCTGGAAACTAAGCGTGCCCAGCGGATCGTGATCGCGCATCCACTGGCCATGAACACGTTCTTCGCCGGAAAGCGGGGTTTCAAAAATTTCGCTCAGGCGCACGTGCCCCTGCTCCAGGGCGGCGACGGCCGTAACCAGCTTAAACGTAGAACCGGGTTCTACAATATCGGCAATAGCGCTGTTCCGGCGATATTCAGACGGAAACAGGCCGGGCGTATTGGGGTTATAGGCCGGATAGCCGGCCATCGCTTTAATACGGCCGGTGGCCGGCTCTACGATAATAACATTGCCTTCTTTTGCTCCGGTGCGCTCTATGCCCTGCCGCAGCTCTTCTTCGGCAATGGCCTGAATTTGTGCATCTATGGTGGTAATGAGCGAGTTTCCCTGCACCGGCATCCGGCGCGGAGCGCCCACATATTCGCGAATACGGTTGCGGCTGTCTTTCCGCACTTCCTGTATGCCGTCGGTTCCGCTCAGCTCTTCATTATAATAGGCTTCCAGCCCCATGGCGCCGCGCATATAATGATTTACGTAGCCAAGCATCTGCGCCCCGAGCTCATCATAATTATAGCGCCGCCGGTAGTCTTCTTCGAGAATAAGGCTCCTGAAGCGCCGCGTTTGCAGGCTGTCGTACACCGGGCGTTTAAACTGCCGGCCAAGCACAATATAGCGCGAACGCTCGGGCGCAGTATCAATAATTTGCTGATAGTAGGAAGCCGGCTGTTCGGTAAAATGGGCCAGAATCTTCGCTATTTCGGGAAGCTCTTCGTTTTCCTGAACCCCCGGGGCAAGCGGATCTACGGCGATGGAGTAGGAAATCGTATTGGTAGCCAGAATGCGGCCCTGCGAATCATAAACCGAACCGCGCTGGGCCGGAATGGAGACAAAATCGGTAGCCTGATCGCTCCATAGTTCCCGAAGGGCTTCTCCTTCGGCAAACTGAAGCCTCAAAAGTTGAAAAAAAATAGCGGCGGGCATCAGTAAGACGGCAAAAAATACGATCATCATGCGCAGCATAACGGGGGAAGCCGTCGCCTTTTTCTTTTTCTGAGCCATGCTTATTCCCGCTTAGCTTGCTGCGCCGCAGATTCCATCACAAACTCGGGAGAGCCGTAATTGTCCAGCCCCATAGCCCTGGCGCGGCGCAGCACCTCGGCCGGCCCGCTCATGCGTTCGACTTCCAGAGCATAATCCTGATGAA
>JBMCPG010000033.1:0-8522 GCA_048626035.1 Cyclonatronaceae bacterium | reverse complement strand
GTCGGGCCGCGCCATCATTCTGCCTTTTATGACGCCAATTTCGCCCGGCTTATACAGCGGACTCGAATGCAGGCCGTAGATCGCCTCTACCCCGAGTTGCTGCAAAAAACCGGATTCGCAGAGCAGCCGCCCGCCTCCGGGAAGCTTTTCTTCTCCCGGCTGGAAAATAAGGGCAACTGTTCCGGTAATATCGGCTTTCAGCTCCATCAAAATGCGGGCCGCCCCGAGCATATTTGCCGTGTGTGCATCGTGCCCGCAGCAGTGGGCCGCACCGGGGTTTTTGGAAAAAAATGCAGCTTTAGCCTCGCCCTCTTCCTCCATGGCCAGCGCGTCTATATCGGCACGCAAGGCCAGCACGCGGGTTTCCGGCTCCCGGCCTTTCAGCACGGCCACGCAACCCGTTTCGATGGGGCGATGCACCTCATAGCCCATCTCGCTGAGGCGCTGCACCAGCCATTTGGTGGTTTCGAACTCGTGATAGCTGATTTCGGGATGCTGATGCAGATAGCGCCGCCATTCGACCATTTGCGGCTGCAGCCGGTCGGCGAGTTCAAGAATTCGTTCGGATTGAGGAAGCGTTCCGGGAGTGGCAAGAGGCATAATAAATGAGATGATGGGGTAAAAAATTGAATCAAGCCGCCGCATAAAAACGGCAGCACGGCTTTAAAATACGTAAACCTGCGCCATCAGAACGATAGCAGCAGTAAGCTACGTTTTTTGATTAAAAGAATACAGCAAGCGCACGAAACTAACGCTCTCCTCAATACTAACTATATTTTTTATGAATGATTTTGAAATCCATATCCAAACGCAGCTTTTGTTTGGCGCCGGAAAAGAACGCGAATTTTATAAACGATTGTCTGGCATCGGGAAGCGCATATTTATTGTTATTGGCGGTGGTTCGGTAAAACGCCTTGGCTATCTGGAGCAGCTGGAAAAGGGCCTGGAAGAACACGCTCTTGTTACGAAAATATTTGAGGGCATTGAGCCAAATCCTACGGCGGCGACCATCAATATTGCTGCAAAAAACGCCGCCGATTTTGAAGCCGACGTTATTTTAGCCCTGGGCGGCGGCTCGGCTATGGATGCGGCCAAGGCCATTGCCGGGCTGGTCTATGCCGGCGAAGATGATATCTGGCCCTACGTGCTCGGGCAGCCCCGCGCCGGGCAGATGACGGGCGCCTTGCCCATTGCCGCCGTTCCCACAACGGCCGCCACCGCGTCGGAAGTTACCCCGCACTCGGTTATTTCGAAGCCTGAAATCAACGGAAAATCGCCGATCAGCTATCCCTTCTTGCGCCCAACTGTTTCCTGGCTGAATCCCGGCTTCACCCTTGAACTGCCGCTCACGCCCACCCGCGACGGCGCTTCCGATATTCTCAGCCACGTATTTGAAAGTTATCTGCTCGGGGGCAACCAGTCTCCGCTGGCCGACCGCTACTCCGAAGGGGTGATTTCTACGGTGCTGGAAACCCTGCCGCAGGTTGCCGCCGAGCCCCGGAATTATGAACTGCGCGCGCAGTTGCTCTGGGCATCCAGCCTGGCCCTCAACGGCTACCAAATGGCCGGCCGGCAGCCCGCCGCGTTTGTGATGCACGGTATCGAGCACGCCATCAGCGGATTTTACCACAGCATCGCCCACGGCCGCGGCCTTGCCACCATTTACCCGGCTTATTTCCGCTGGCTCTGGCGGCAAGACCGCTGCCGCGATCGTATGGCACAGCTCGGCGAGCGGCTCTTCGATATTGATAAAGACGATGTTTCTTATGCCTCCCTCAGCTTTATTTCCCGCTTCGAAGAATGGCTGAAATCCAACGATTTGTACCAGTCGCTCAGCGATCTGGGCGTCGCACCCGAAAAGTTTGAGGCCATTGCTGAATATGCGGTGCAAACCTACGGCGACGGCACGCAGATGCAGGGCCGTGGCCCCATCACCAAAGAGGATATTGTAGCCATTTTCCAGCTCTGCGAGCAGCAGCGCGCCGAAACGCCCCCGGCCGCCGGATAACGCCCCGGCCGCCATCACACTACATTCCAAAAGCCGGCTCCGCAATTTTACACGCGATAGCCGGCTTTTTTATGATGCATAGCGCAATGGCCGGCGCAAAAAATGTTCGTTTAAGAAAGCATCACGCCTTCCTTTTTAGCGCTCAAGCCTGTATGTTTCGGCGCGTAGCTCTACGGCTTTTTCCAATCAGCCCTATTTCCGACTCTATATTCCCGCCATGCAGCTTACCATCGCCGATATCTGCAAATCTTTTGGGCCCAAACAGGTTTTAGACAAGCTCCACACGCAATTGGAAAGCGGCAATGCCTACGCGCTTTTGGGGAAAAACGGCGCGGGCAAAACCACGCTGATCAACATATTGCTTCATCTTGTGCAGGCCGATGCCGGGCATTTTTTACTCGATGATGCCCCGCTGGATACCAGCAGCCGCGCCTGGAAACGCCGCGTAGGCGTAGTTTCGGATGAAGTACCGCTGGTTCCGCAAATGACGGGCCGCGAGTGCCTGGAGTTTCATGCCTGTTTATATGATGTTCCGCCTGCCGAAGCCCGCCCCCGCATCGATGCGCTGCTGCATCACTTTTTTGAAGATGTGCGCGATACCGGCAAAGAGGTGCGGTCGTACTCTACCGGCATGCGCAAAAAAATTGAAATCTGTGCTGCCGTGCTTCACACGCCCGACGTGCTGCTTTTAGACGAACCTTTTTCGGGGCTGGATCCGGTGGCCGCCCGAGAGCTCATCAGCTTTTTGAACACGTATCGGCGGCCGGGGCGCATCCTGCTGCTTTCCTCCCACGATTTAGCCTACGTGCAGCAATGCGTTTCGCACGTGCTCGTGCTCGACGAAGCACGCTTCAAATTTGATGGCAGCACCGAGGCATTTTTGCGCTCCGGAAACGGAAAAATAGACGGGGCGCTTTTCCTGCTGCTGGTTTCGTCGGAAAAGTCCGGCGACGGTCTGGAGTGGATGCAATGATAGAAGGCAAGTTGCTGCGCATTGCCCTGCGAATGCGCTGGCGGGCGATTACGGCCTCCGGCTGGGGGCTGGCGGGGTTGGCCGGCGCGCTTTTTGGACTCCTCACTGCGGTAGTGTACGGCGCGGCACTGGCTTTTCTGCTCAATAATCCGGCACAGCTCCCGGCGCAGCTTCCGGCCAATATCAGAGAGCTGCTGTTAACGGCCATTGCCGGAAGCATCAGCCTCATATTTGGCTTAAAAAATGTTATTCCTTCTGTAAAGCAAAAAATAAACATCATTCCTGCTACCGCCCCGCTCTCTGCCCTGCGCAGAACTTTGGCGCAGCTTATCGCAGATTTCACTACGCCGCTGTTTTTATCGCTATTCGTCTTTTTAAGCGTTTTTTCGTTCGCGCTCGACTCCTTCCCCCTTCACGAGGCCGTATATCTTTGGAGCAGTTTTTTCACCTTCTGGATATTCGGGCAGGTCGTGCTCACCCTCATCCATCAATATCCGGTTAGCAAGCTGCTTTATGCACCTCTGCCGCTGTTTGCGCTGCCGCTTTTGCTGCCCGCCGGAGCGTTGCCCTCTGCCGGCCAATCATGGACTTTAGCCGGCATCACGGCTTTCGCGCTGGTGTATTTATGGCTTCTGGAATCCTGCTCAGGCCGCCGGGCGGGAAATTCGGGCCGCACACGCGCCTCTGATGTGCAGAAAATGCTGGGCTTGCTCAGCATCAAAGAAAAAAAACTGCGCAGCCTTTTGCTCACCGCTCTGGGTATAAAGCTGGCCTTTGGCCTGTACTGGTTTGTACTGCAGGAAGAGCGCATCCCGGATAGCGATACAAGCGCGCTGGCCGTAATTTATCAGGCGCTTTTGATTTCGCCGGTCGTAGCAAGTAATTATTTTATTGCCAATATATGGGGATTTACCCCTGCGCTATGGCTGCGAATTAGTGCCAGTCCGGCCGGGCTGCGGCGCTGGTTCCGCATTTTCTGGAAGCTCTCAAAACTCCCCCTTTTGCTCGAATGGGGGATGGGCCTGGGCTTGTACATCATGTTTACAGAAACATTCTCGGCGACGACGGCCGGGCTCGGGCTTATCGTGTTTCCGTTGCTGCTTTTTTCGGCGTTTCTGGCCAGTTTATGGTGGCCCAAAAAAGTAGCCTCCGTGATGTCGTTTTCGGGCGGGAACAGCGTTTCTGTCCGGGCCAGCATCGTGTTGCTGCTTCATGTGCTGGTCGTTTTTATGCTGCCGTTGCATCCGCTGCTGGCTCTTGGCCCGGCGGCCTTCATAGTGGCGCAGTTTTGGGCCTGGCAACATACCCGCCGAAGCTATGCGGGCAACAGCCCCCGCATTTTCAAAAAGCTCAGATAAAGCATTCAACTCCCGCAGTCGGGCAGGATACTATTTTACCTGTAAAGTGATGATTGGTGAAGTTTTCAGGCTACAAATTTCTGGCTTCCGTCATTGATTTACAATGCCCTATAGCGGACTTCGGAAGCTAAGGAAGAAAAATGCAGGCCCGCCTGCATTTTATTGTGTTTATAAGGTGCATTTTTATAACTTACGTTGCTGTAGCTAAACGGCATACCGGCAGGCACAGTGTTTTCACAGGCAGCAAAATGCTACAAAACTTACTTTAGTGAAGCTTGCGTATATTCTTTATTTTCCCCCACAGGCGGAGAAAGCCAGTTTACGGGCCTCCCCGCACAACATCTCATTATATTAATAGCACGCATTGTAGCAAATAGCCCTGTGCAAACGGGGAGTTAATATTCATAATGTTGAGCTCAAATTCATAAATAACAAGCATTAGCAGTTATGCAGACTGACGCGAACCGTTCGGATCAGGATTCGGCAAATACGACCTCTCATCCTATTTTCGAAAACGACTACTGCCTGGTAACGGCAGATGGTGTACTTAAACAAAAAGATGCTTCTTTTTTTACGGGAAAAGTGCTTGAAGAAGGCCTCAGCACGGCTCCGGAAGCGCACATTGCCAACTATACCGACGCTTTCATAAAGCTGAAAGTGGACACCGAGCACGAGTTGAACCAACTTCCGGCCGATCTCTCCCCCGCGCAGCTCGATGATGCCCGGCAGGCCCTGCTCAACAAACTCAAAAACGCCGAAGCTATAGGCGATTTTGACGCGCTTGCCGAGCAAATTCATGAAACGCTGGCTCAGAAAGCTGCTACGCCAAAAGTTCAGGAAACTGCTGAAGATGCCCCGCGCGACCTCGCGCTGAGTGAAGATGCCGCTGAAGCCGAAAAAATAGTGGAAGCTAAAGCAGAAAAACCTGAAGAAAGCCCGGAAAGTCCCGCCGAAACCGATCCTGAAGCTTATTATAAAGAACTCACCGAACAGGCTAAAAAGCTTTCGGAAGAGAAAAATATTAAGCAGGCTATGGCTTATTATGAAGAGCTCAAAAAGCAGTGGAGCGCCGGCCCGGAGTTTAGCGAAAACGCCTATTATAAGCTCAAAGACAGCTTCGATGCCGTAAGCACAGACCTGGAAACCCGCTGGCAGGAATATCAGAAAAAGCAGGAAGAGCGCCGGCAGAAAAACCTGGCCTACCGGGATGAGCTGCTGGAAAAGATTCAGGCGATTATTGATAAGAAAAAATGGAGCGCGCAGGGCGAGATTAATAAACTTACCCGCAAATTCGAAAACGTGAAGCCGCTGCCCGAATCCGGCCCGGAAGCGCAGGAGGAAAAGCTGCGCGAGCTCACGAAAATATTCGATGAAAACCGCGTGCAGTATTTAGTTGAGGTGCGGCAGCAAGAAGAAGATAACCTCATGGGCAAGCTTTATGTGCTTGATAAAGCCGAGGCCTTAATTAATGAAGCCGGTGCCCAAACCGAAGACTGGAACGCCCTCGATGCCGAGCTGGAAAAGTTGTTTAAGCAGTGGAAAAAAATCGGGCGCGTGCCTAAAGAAAAAGAAGCCGAGCTCTGGGAGCGCTACAACAACGCCCGGGAATCCTTTTTTGAAAAGCGGGTAGATGAAGACCCGGAGTTCAAGAAGGAGATGAATAAAAATATCGAAAAGCGGCTTTCCCTTATTGCACGGGCCGAAGAACTGGCAAGTGCGGAAAGCCTGTCGAAAGCCGCCCGGGAGATTAACCAACTGCACGGGGAATGGAAAAAACTCAGCAACATCCCGCAGGCACAGCACGACGAACTCTGGGCACAGTTTAAAAAAGCCTCCGATGCGTTTAATAAAATACGTGATGAAAACAGCGATCAGATTCGCCGGGAGGAAGCCGAGAATCTGGAAGCTAAAGAGGCCCTTATTGCCGAAGCTGAAGCCCTGGTAGAAGAGGAGGGCTGGAAAGGCAATGCCAAAAAGATGGAAGAGTTGTTCCAGCGCTGGAAAGAAATCGGGCCGGTTCCGCGCCGGAAAAGCAACCCGATATGGCGCCGCTTCCGTAAATTGATGGACAGTTTTTATAAAAACCGTCGTAAGCATTTTAAGGAAGTACGCAGCGAGCAGCAGGAAAACCTGAGTCAGAAGCGCGAAATCGTAGATAGAATTAAAGAACTTGCCCAGGCCGAAGACATCGAAGAAGCCTTGCTTGAGGTTAAGGAACTGCAGAACAAGTACAAGGAAATCGGCTTTGTGCCTATCAAGCAGAAAGATAAAATCTGGAAGCAGTATCGCGAGGCCTGTGATGTTTTCTTTGGCGAGTTGCGCAAGCGCGGGGCGAAGGCTTCGGGCAAACCCGGCGGAAGCACGCCGGCACGCGCGGGTGCCAAAGAGGGCAGCTCCCAGGAAAAGCAGCTTAATTCCGATATTTTCCGCCTGCGCAAGGAAATAGATCAGCTCCGGGGCGAAATCCTGAAATATGCCGACAGCAAAACATATTTTAAGCCCAATAAACGGGGCCAAAAGCTGATCGACGAAATTCAGGGAAATATTGATGAGGCCGAGAAGAAGCTTGCGGCTAAAGAGCAGGAAATTCGCGAGATTGAACAAAAACTCCACGATCTGAAGCATCCTCCGCAACAAAATGAGGATAGTGCCGGCGAAACCCAAGATTCCTGAGCGCATCCGTTACGCTGCATCATCGTATGAAAAAGGCCGCAACGCTTAGCACAAGTCGTTGCGGCCTTCTTTTTTTCAGGACGAAGCGGCCGGCGGCTTAATCGGCGGTATCGTTTTCCAGCTCGGCCTGCGCTTTCATGATTTGCTGCTGTTTATCGGCCGGTACGGGCATATAATCAACAAAGTGCCGCGAATGCGTGGCCCGGCCCTGCGTCATAGATTTAAGGTGAGTGGTGTAGCGCTGCAGCTCGCTTAGCGGCACTCGGGCCGTAACGCGCTGGAGGCTGCCTTCGGAATCCATGCCCGTAATCTGGCCGCGACGACCCGATAAGTCCGTCATGATATCGCCCATAAACGGTTCGGGAACAAACACCCGGACCTCATATACCGGTTCGAGCAGGCGCGGAGCGGCTTCAAGAAATCCTTGGCGGAAAGCCATCATGGCGGCGGTTTTGAAGGCAGCTTCGTTGGAATCGACCGCGTGCATTGCACCATCATATACGCTCACCCGTACGTCTTGCACCCGGCAGCCGGAAAGCGGCCCGCGCTCCATTTTTTCCATGATTCCTTTCAGAATGGCGGGCATAAACCGATTGTCTATCACCCCGCCTACAATTCCGTTGATGAACACCAGCTTGCCGCCCCATTCCAGCTCATGCTCCTCGCGGCTGCGCACACTGAATTCCGCCGGGTCTGGCATGCCTTCTTCATACGGCTCAATTTTAAGATACACTTCGGCAAACTGCCCGGCCCCGCCCGACTGTTTTTTGTGGCGGTAATGTGCATTTACGCTTTTGGTGATGGTTTCGCGATACGGAATGCGGGGATCTTCAAACTCGATGTCGATTTCATAGCGGTTTTCCAGCTGATATTGCACGCGTTTGAGGTGCTCTTCGCCCTGACCGCTTATGATAAGCTGCCCGAGTTCGGCGTTATGGTCCACCAGCAGCGCCGGGTCTTCTTTGGAAATCTGATGGAGGGCCGAGCCCAGCTTTTCTTCGTTTCCGGCGCCCCCGCTGGCGCGCACGGCCAGATTAATGGTAGGATTAGGGTAGCTGGTGGGGCGAAACCGAACCGGCGCATCGCGTTCGGAAAGCGTATCGCTGGTTATGCAGTCTTTCAGCTTCACGGTTACGCCTATATCGCCTGCGCGCAAGGCTGCAATTTCGTGGCGTTTCTCGCACTGTGGCACAAATAAAGCCCCGAGCCGCAGCGTACTATTTGTGCGCTCGTTGTATAAATCCATGCCTGGTTTCAGTACGCCGCCGGTTACTTTAAAATAGCTCAGGTCGCCCACATGTGGTTCCTGGGTTTGCTTAAAAATAAACATAGACGGACGTTTTTCGGGGCTTATGGTGTGTTTACCGCCGTCTTCGAGCGTAGAGGGTATCCCCTCCTGTGGCGACTCAATGGCCGCATCAATGAAGCCCATTACGCGGCCGGTGCCCATATTCCGCTCTGCTGAAACGCAAAAAAGAGGATGAATACTGCCGGCGCGCATGCTCATGCG
>JBMCPG010000032.1:0-8618 GCA_048626035.1 Cyclonatronaceae bacterium | reverse complement strand
CGGGCCAGAATGCCCGGCGCACCAGGGTAGTATCCACGATAAACGGATTGATGTTGCCCTGAATATCCTCCACGCCCTGTGTGCGGCCGTATTCGTAGGCGCTCACAGGCGCTTCATTATGATAGCTGCGCAGCGCCTGGCGGTGGGCGGCGTTAAAAAAGCTGGCATCGGCGGCATCGGCCTGATCCGTATAAATGGTATAAAAATAAAACATGGCGCGGGCCACGTAGCCCTTTTCGCTGTCGCGCGGCTGGAATGTGCCGCTGCCGGTACGGCTCCACAAGCCGCGGTCGCCATCGGGCGGGAAGGTCTGGCTGACATCATCGCGCCACCAGGTTTGTACGTTATTATCGGGAATAGCAGCAAAGGGAAAGCTGGCGCGCGAGCCGTTGGCATCTACTCTTGAAGGTCGTAAGTGGTGCAAGTCGCCGCGCATAGGGGCACTGCCGGCGCCTTTCGACTGCGGCCAGATATGCTCGGTGTTGATGCCCTGAGTAAACGCATCGGAGCGCGGGGAGTTGGAATTGGGGTTTACCGGAATTTCGTAGCCGGTATAAATGCCGTACACCGTGCCGTCATCATTATCCAGAATGGTAAACATCAGGTCGCGCGAGCCGTTATAGCTGAGCACGTTATCGGGCGTGTAGGTATCAGCCAGGGCATCGAGCAGCTCCTGCCCGTGCAGATCGGGAAAAATAGATTCTTGAGGCACCGGCTGCGCACGCAATGCGGAGCTCAGCAATAAAAACAGAACAGGAGCTAATAACGAAACGCGACCCACGGCGCTGCGCACCCTGCCAAAGCGTAAATCAGATAATATCATAAAAAAATAAAGAAGAGCTAAAAAAACAGAAAAACGAAACTGAGGGTAAAAGTAAGGCTTTCCAGCCAAAGCACATAGCCGCCGCGCTGTTAAATCCGGCAAAAGCATCTGTTTTAAAGGCCTTAGTTTATGCCTCACATATTTAGTAAATTAAAGGTTTATACCCTTTCATTCAGCTACTTAATATGATACGCTCCAGTTCTGCTCCTCGTTCTTTTATATATTCCAAGCTGTTTTTTTTCAGTATGATGGCGCTGGTATTATCAGCGTTTTCCGGAAGCGTGGTTCCCGCCCTGGCCCAGGCCGACAAGCCTGAGTACGAGTCGCTGCGCAGCGCCCTGTTCAGCGGCGGGATGCTCTCCGGGAGCAACGGCCCGCGCAGCGTAAACTGGATTGAGGACGGCAACCGCTATTCCTACATGCAGCAAAATCCGGATGCGCGCGAAACCGAAATCCGAGTGTTTAATCCCGAAAACGGCGAAGACGAACTCATCTTTTCGACCGGCGAGCTCACCTTTCCCGGCAGCAACATTCCCTTCAGCTTCCGCTCTTTCCAATGGTCGGATGATGCCCGCTTCATTATTTTCCAGACGAATTTTGAGCCGATTTATCGTTATTCCGGTCTGGCGGATTACTACTACTATTCTATAGAAGACAGCACCTTGGAGCTGGTGGCCGAGCAGGCGTTTACGGCCGAGCTCTCGCCTGATGGCACAAAAGTGGCCTATCATAAAGAGGGCAATATGTTTTTGTACGATCTGGAAACCAGCGAATCGCTTCAGCTTACCTTCGATGATACCGAAAACGTATTCTACGGACGCTTCGGCTGGGTATATGAAGAAGAATTCGGGCTGGTAAAAGCCTGGGAGTGGTCGCACGACAGCCGCTACATCGCCTTTTGGAAATCTGATGAGCGGGACGTGCCGCTGTTCCAAACCACCGATTATGAAGGGCAGCATCCCGAATGGTTCAAAATCCCGTTTCCTAAAGTCGGCGATCCCAATCCGGGCGTGGAAATTGGGGTTATTAATGTAGAAACCGAAGAGCTGCGCTGGATGGACCTGGATCCCGGCGAAGGCTACATTCCGCGCATTTACTGGACGGCGCGCGAGGGCACGCTGGCCATCACCGAAATGAACCGCGCCCAAAACGAGCTACAGCTTCACTTGTTTGATGTAACCACCGGCGCGGGCGAGCGCATTATGCAGGAAACTTCGGACACCTGGATTGATGTCTTCGATTTCTTTGCCGGCATCGACGATTATTTATTTTTCCCCGAAGAGGAAGAGCGCTTTTTCTGGATTTCCGACCGCGACGGCTGGAAACATCTGTATCAGTATAATTATGATGGGGAGATGCTCGGGCAGCTTACCGAGGGCGACTGGCGCGTAACCTATGTGCATGCCGTAGATACCGAAAACGAGCAGATTTACTTCAGCTCCACGGAAGCCTCTCCGCTGGAACGCCAGCTTTACCGCGTCAACTTTGACGGCAGCGAACGTGAGCGCATCACCCGGGAACCCGGCCGCCATCGCATTGATATGGGCCCGAACGGCCGCTTTTTCATTGCCCGCTATTCCAATGTGGACACCCCTCGGCAGGTAGAGTTGTGGAGCAGCACCGACGGGCGCCTGAGCGTACTGGAAGACAACGCGGAGGTCTCTGAGTTTGTAAATGAACATGCTTATGCCCCCCGCGAGCTGTTCAGCTTTACCACCGAAGCCGGGCACGAGCTCGATGGCTACATGATCCGCCCCTTCAACTTTGATGAAACCGAATCGTACCCCTTGTTTTTAAGCATTTACGGCGCACCCGGCGCGCAGGGCGTCTATAATGAGTTCGAAACCAACATGTTCCACCAATACCTGGCGCAGCTGGGCTACGTGGTTGTAAATGTGAACAATCGCGGCAGTGGCGGCTACGGCCGCGACTTTGAAAAAGACGTGTATCTGGAACTGGGGCATCAGGAAGCTGAAGACTATGCCGCCACCGCCCGCTGGATGGCCGACCGCTACGACTGGATCGACAGCGACCGCATGAGCATTCGCGGGCACAGCTACGGCGGCTACATGAGCGCGATTACCATGGGGCTGCAGCCCGGGGTATTTGGTGCGGCCATTATCGGCGCGCCGGTAACCGACTGGCGGCTCTACGACACCATTTACACCGAGCGCTACATGGGCCTGCTGGAAGAAAATAAAAGCGGCTACGAGCGCTCCTCAGTCATGAATCATGTGGCCAATATAGCTCCTGATGCCCGGCTGTTTATTGCCCATTCAGCGATGGATGAAAACGTTCATCTGCAAAACACCATGCAACTGGTAACGGCCCTCACAGATATGGAAATAGATGCCGAGCTACGCATTTACCCCAGGGGAGACCACAGTGTCGCCTACAGCGGGGAAAGCTACGTGCTGCTGCATCAGGCCTACATCAACTTTTTAGAGCGAACGATGAAGCCAGCAAACTAAGCACACATTAAACATGTATGATGATGGCTTTACATGCCCGAAAGCCATCATCATAATTTTTTATAAAGCTCTTTCTCATACTGTATAAACTGATGCAAGCTTTTTTCAGACTGCTCCAGGCAGGTTAGCTCCGCATGCTTCCAAAACGAGCTTCCCAAATGCAGATAGCTCAGCTCAATTGTATGAAACATTGTGCCGGAATGGTAAAGCAAAAGCAAATTATCTTCATTATCGTGTATGGCTACTCTGTTGGTTTCCTCACTTTTCAGATTCAGCTCATATTTATTATTCAGCACGTTAAAAAGCCACATGCGGGAAGCGGGGTTAAGCTGGGGAAACACATAATTGAGCATAAACAGCCGTTTCTGAAAAAAATGAGCCTCTGCGCCAGCCCGCATGCCTCCTAATTCGGTTTTAAAAAACTGAAGCTCTGTTTTCAGAACCGCCTTGTTTTTGAATGTAAAAACAGCCTCACCCAAAGAATTTGCTAAAGTAGAGGGATCGATATTTTCAGAAAAGTAGCCATGTGCCCCGATACTTTCGCGGGTATAATGCACAAAACGCTTTTCCATTTCCCTGAGTACATCAACATACTGCTCGGCTGAAGCATATTTATCGCATAGGCTGAGGTAGTAATCTTTGGTAAAAATATATTCCATATTGGAATGTGTAGCAGTCCGGCCAGGCAGCAATTTTGCTACCCGGCGGCAGAAGCGTTTTAAAAAGCGCATAGGCAATTAAAAAGGTACTTAAAAAATAATTAGAACAATAAAGCTAAGGTATGATGGTTCTGAGGCCCGAAAAAAAGCCCGGGGAGTAATGAAAGCGGGTGCGGGCCTTCCCGTAAATACCATCGTAGAAAACAAGCGAGCAGTGCGCCCGGGCTACAGCAAGACTAAAAGCAGCAAAGCGATGAACATAAAATAAAGATGAATTGACGCGTGTTTAATAAAGCATAGTAACTTTCAGCGGCACTCCCGATCGTAGAGCGACGGTCGTTGTTGTGTATCCTGAAGACCAAGGCCCTTATCTTCAGGAGGGGCGGCGGCTCTCGGATGATCGCATATTTTATACGGTTAAACAATTAATATTATTCATATTGTGCTTAAATATAACAGATAAACCAGTCCTTTGGTTGCGTTTTTTTAATTTTTTTCTTGATCACAAAATATGCCCTACTTGCACGACTATAAACCTTATTTTACAAATATAACAAAAGTGTGCTCTTATTTTCATTAAGAGCACAATATTTTATGTGCCCGAATAACCGCCCCTTTTTACTCGATGCCGCCCGGATACGACGTGTGTTTTATCTCATGCTGGTTTTTATGGCTACCGGGCCAGTGCTCTACGGGCAGCAGCACGAGCTCTCGCAGGTTAATTTTCAGCAGGTTACCTCGGTTACAGCTATAGAAGATGCGCGCTTTTTAGTTACGCAGGCCGGCAGCGAAAATCATCTTTACATCTATGATGCCGCGCGTGACGAGACCGAAACCAGCATTACGCTCGAACATCTGGCCCCCCGACCGGTTGCTCCGGCTTCGCTGCAGCCGATGTTTTCGCCCGGAGAAACCGAGACACCCGAGCATATACAAGGCCTGAATTACGGGTATTACAATCCCGACGAACAGCACATTATTGCCTTTACAGCCAATCATCAGATCATGGAAGTAGATATGGAGGGCCAGACGCGGCGCAGCCTCGGGCATCCGCCCATGAACGTGCATTTTGTGCAGCGCCTGGGCAACCAGCTTTGGGTAAGCGGATCTTCTTTTTTGGGAACGCGCCAGCTGCTCTCCAACCAGCCGGTAGCCGTGGGGTTTGTGCTCGACTTAAACAGCTTTTCGATTGTGCGGAACCTGCGCATGCCGCCCGAAGATTTCGGCATCCGCCTCGATAGCTCGCTGCGCCGGGCCCGCGGCTTTTATTTTCAGCCGTATGTTATTCCGGTTTCGCAGTCTTCTTTTGTGCTCACGGCCGCCGGCGCGGCAGATTTTGTGCTCCAAAACCCCGGACGGCGGCCACAGACCTTCCCCGGCCTGCGCCCGGAAGCTGTTTTCGAGGCCACTATGAGCCAGGCCCATGGCGTAGGCGTGCGCACCGAAGCTGTGAACCTGCATATCGCTTTTCATGAAGGTCAATGGTGGATTTCCAGCGGAAACCGGCATCAGGAGGTTGGCCCGAGCTGGACCATAATGGAGGCCAGCGCTCGCGGGCAGCGAAGCGAAATCAGCCTGGATCATCAGCCGTTGCCCGTTAGCGCAGATAACGGCAGCGCGTCGATTGTATGCACTCCGGGAACCGATTACACCCTTTGCCGCGATTATTTTTCCTCGCAGGCCAACTATATCCTACGCATCAAAAATTAAAGCGGGCCTATTTGAGGCCGTGCTTTTTCAGCAGCTGGGCCACAAAGGGATCATCTTGTGCCATATCCTCGAGTACGGCCGTGAGCGCCTTTGCCTGCTGGCCGTCGGCGGTATTGAGCTCGGCCCGCAGCCGCGAAAGCTGCAGGTGCACCGGATCGATAAGCTTGCGGCGCATAACAAAAACGGCCAGCAGCGTAAGCACGCACACGCCAAATAAAAACAGAAGCAAGAGCATAGCCATTTCTTCGATCCCGCTTATTTCCAGGAAGATGCTGTTTAAGCGATCTTCGACGCCTATTACGCGCTGTTCGAGGGCCGCCATGCGGTCGTTGAGAACTTCGGTTTGCTCCGCCGTTTGTGCGCGGGTTTGCTCGTGCAGCCCGTTAAGTTCGCCGCGCAGAGCCTGTAGCTCAAGCTGTAAGTTTGCGACTTCTTCAGTCCCGGAAGTGTCGCCTTCTTGCGGGAGCTGTGCCATCGCAGAAGATGCCATCATCATAACAATTACCAAAAAACAAAGCACGAGCGCGGATTTCAGGACAAGGTACCGGGACGCAATAAAAAAACGAAAAGCAGAAAAAACAGACATATTGAGGAAATGAGGTCGAACAGGTTTACTATTTTTGGTATGATGGCGCGATGCACGGCCGCTTCTGATTCTATAAATATTTGAGGGCTTTTTCGATCATCAGCCGCTTTATTTTAGTATAGGGCGTAGCGAAAAGCTCTGCGCCGGCCGGGCCGGGGCCGGACTCAAGCACCGAAACTTCATTCGAGAATTCCCGGAATCCGGCTTCGCCGTGCGCCCGGCCAATACCGCTGTTGTTGATGCCGCCAAAAGGCAAATGCGGGTGCACATAATGGCTAAGCACATCATTTACGACAAAGCCGCCGGTGGAAATACGCTCGCGGCAGCGGCCCAAGAATTCCTTATCGCTGCTGAAGGCATATACCGACAAGGGATGCGGGCGGGCGGCAACGGCATCATAAACCTCTTGTTCCTTGCTCCAGAGCCGCACTGGCAGCAACGGCCCGAAAATTTCTTCCTTCATAAGTAAAAGCGCGTCATTTTTGCCCTCATCCAGCAAAATAGTAGGCGACATAAAAAGCTGCTCTTTATCGTAATGGCCGCCGGCAATAAGGCTTGCGCCTTGTTCGCGGGCATCATCGAGCATTTTCCGAAGCCGGTCGAAATGGCCTTCATGCACGATTCGGGCGTAAGACTCCGGCTCGGGAGTGCCGTTCATCGCCTTTGGAAAACGCTGGTGCAACTCCTCTTTACAGGCTTTCAGCAGGTCGTAGGCTACCGACTCGTGCAGCATCACATAATCCGGGGCGATACACGTCTGCCCGCAGTTGATGCTTTTGCCCCATACCAGGCGGCGGGCCGTTTTCTGAATATCGGCCGTAGCATCTATAATGAAGGGCGACTTGCCCCCAAGCTCCAGGGTAACCGAAGCCAGGTTTTGGGCGGCGGCGGCCATCACCTTTTTGCCTACGGCGGGGCTGCCGGTAAAAAAAATATGATTAAACGGCATGGCCGTTAGTTCGGCGGCCACGTCTGCGCCACCTTCGGCAAGCATTACCTCCTTGGGAGAAAAGCAGCGCTCTATGAGCCGCCGGACTACTGCGGCGGTATGCGGGGTAAACTCCGAGGGCTTCAGCACCACGCGGTTTCCGGCCGCAATAGCCGAAACAAGCGGGCTTATGCACAGATTGAAAGGATAATTCCAAGGCGATAAAATAAGCACGCGCCCTTTCGGCTGCCGGTGAATCCAGGCGCGGCCGGTAAAATGAAGGGGCGAGCTTTTCACCGTTTGCGGTTTGCTCCAGCGCGGAAGCTGGCGGATGACCGCCCGCAGCTCGGCGGCAACCGGTACGAGTTCGGTAAAATCGGCCTCTTCGCCGGGTTTACCCAAATCTTTTTGCAAGGCCTCTTCGATAGCTTTTTGCTCTGCCAAAATAGCGCGTAACAAATCCTGCAAGCGGCCCAGTCGGACATTCACATCGAGCAGGGGAGGGGTGGCTTCGTGTAAGTCCTGAAAAAAATATGTTATATCTGCCATACTTATTTTTTATATTCATTACGGTTATCGTATCATATTATATGTACAAAAATATAATTATAGCACGATATACCTAAAAGTTTGCAATAATTGTGGCAGTATTATGCAAGTGTGCATATCCGGGCAACGGGGCAAAGGTTTTATATTGCAGACAAGTGGCTTTCCGGGGAAGGCCTGTACAGCCATTTTTTATAAAAAATCTATCTAATCCAAATTTATGTGCTATCATGTATATTGAGTAAGGGCGCATACAGACGTTTTGTTTAAGCAGCTTTATTCCATGTACGTGCTGGTATCTTCCATCTATACAAACAGTTTTCCCACCGTAACGTTTATCTATTATGAAATCTATACTCGCTCTTCGTGTTGTTTTAATCCTGATTTTCCTGGCCTTTTTCTCGGCACGTCCGGCATCTGCTCAGGAAGATTACCGCCGCGTGAGCCTCACGCTCAACGGCGGTATCGCCTATGCCAGTACTAATGCTTCCGGGGGCGGCAACCAGTTTTCCCCGCGCGGGTTTTTCGGAACGTCTATAGAGCCCTCCCTTTCGGTTGGGGGCGGGGTGATGTTCGGCATACACCCAAGCTACTCTATCGAGCTGAACGGACAATACATCAGCTTTGAGTTTACCGACGCAACCAGAGAAAACCGGGATTTGACCTACATCAGCTTCCGCAACATCGTCCACATGAATCAGTTGGTGGGATTCGAGCTGTTTACGCCCCGGCTTGCCCCCTACGTTACGGCTCTTTGGGGGGTTAATATTCTGGATTTTGACACCAATATCGGCTGGCATATTGCCGGCGGGGTTGGCCTGAGCGCGCGATTGAGTAATACGGTAGATTTTTTCGCACAGTATGAAATGAACATGGCCAACGGCACTACCAACCC
>JBMCPG010000031.1:0-8700 GCA_048626035.1 Cyclonatronaceae bacterium | reverse complement strand
CCGGCAACGCAGCAAAAAGGAAAGGTAAAAAAGAAGACGGCTGATTTACGTCTTGAGCTGGAGCCGACTCCCGATACGCTGGCATGGCTGGGGCAAAACCGCCGGCCAAATCAGCAGTTAATCGGCTTCGCAATGGAAACTGAGAGCCTTATTCCGGCGGCCATCGAAAAACGCACGCGTAAGAACGCGGATTACATCATCGCCAACACCATTTCACAAACGCCGGGCACGAAGGCCCGCAGCGGCTTCGAAAGCGACCAGAATGAGGTCTATATTATTGGCCCGCAAACGCGGGCAGAAGCGCCGCCGGAGCCCGTTTCCGGAAGTAAACAAGCCGTGGCCTTAAAAGTGTTTCAACATATTTTAAGCCTTAAACCCCACTGAGTATTCAGTGCTGAAGCTGCCCTGAAAGCGCCCGGGCCGTATCCTGCGCACTTTTTACGGCGCCTTCCATGTAGCCGGGATGCACGCGCGAGGTTTCCGCTCCGGCAAAATAAAGCCGGCCGCCAAGATAGCTGCGCCCAAAGACCTCATGCCCATTATTCTGATGCGGGAGCACGTGCCCATCATATTCGCTGAAGGTCAGGGCTTCGTCCCGCCAGACGGTTTCGTGATACGAAATAAGATGATCTTCGGCTACCTGCCCGTAGAATTTGCGAAGCTGTCGCATCACCATTTGTTCACGTTCTGCGCGGGAAACGGAAAAATACGCCGGATTCATAAAGCCTTTCAGCGCAAATACGCTGCGCTGCAGGTCGCAATGATCGTAGAGTTCGGTGAGCGGGCCAGCGTTGCTCATAATGGTGCCGCTAAACCCATCGGCTTCCCAGAACGGCCGGGAAAAACGCAGTCCGATTTTAATGGAATCGCCCATCCAGGTGTGGGTTTGGCGGGCAACATCATAGAAGTGTTCCGGCAGCGCCGGCATGGTCGAAATCCGGGTTGCAAACAGCCGCGGCGGAAGCGTACTTACGACCCGGGACGCGCTGAAAGAGCCGGCCGAAGTATCAAGATGAAGGCTTTCAGTGTGCGCGGTGATGGCTTGTAGCTCGGTATTCAAAAATAAAGAGCTGGTTTTAAGCTGTTGTTGCAGTGTTGCGATGATGCCTTCCGTGCCCCCGGCAACGCGGTAAGTAGAATCTTGTCCGGTCATTGCCGGAAGTTGTACCAGCTGCGGCGGGGAAGTAGAAATAAACTCATAAAAGGCCTGAGGCCCTACCCGCTGCGGCTGAAGTTCGAGCTGAAGTTTCTGCAGCAGTCGCGTTAAGTGCGTATGTGCCGGACTTAGCCAGGTAGCGCCCATTTCTACCGATGCCCGGCCCGGTTCGCGCAGGGTATGAATGCGGCCGCCGGAGCGATCCCGGGCTTCAAGAATGGCAATAGAAAGGCCCGGTATCTGCTGCTCAAGAAAAAAAGCTGTGGCCAGCCCGCTTAGCCCGCCGCCGGCAATCACGACATCGAAAGATGGGGTTTGCATGTAAATATGCTCTCAAAAAATGAATCGTTGGGTTTTAAATATGCTCACGTGCAACAACAGAAGAATTCAAAAAAGTTCAAAATTTTTTTGAGCTAAAAAAATACAATATAATCAAACAGTTATTTATGGCTGATACTTAAGACATGGCTATATTCTAATATTTGTATTTGATTATGCTTGAATAAGTTGTATATTAGAAATGCAGCAAGGCAACAGCAAGCCTTGCAAGACCTTAGTTAGTGTAGTTAGGTAGAGTTATAGTTAGAGTAGTTAGTTAGTAGATGAAAAGTTTGAACACAAGCGGGTTGTCCTGACAGGCAGCCCGCTTATTTTTTGTGCCTGCATTTTGTATAAAGGCGTTACAATACGGCGGCCGCCCTTATTTTTGCGCCAGCGCGTTAAACATAAAGTGCATCTCAGCGGCAATTTGAGCCGAGCGCGCATCATAGGTTCGGGCTTCTTCGGGGGTTCCGTCGCTGCTTTTGGGATCTTCGAAGGTCATGCGGATACGAGCTTTTGCGCCGGGAATAAAAGGGCAGTTCTGATCGGCATCGGAGCAGGTCATAATAGCCGTAAGTGGCTGGGAAATAGCCTCGTCGTCGATGGTTTTAGACCACAGCCGCAGCGGTTTTTGCTCGTCGCTGTAATGGCAGACATACACGGGATTTTCGGGCGTGGCGCGGGAATCGGTAGGATCTGGGGTTATCACCAGGCCGGCGCGTTCCAGAGAGGCCGCCGTGCGGGGATTACAGGCCGTGGCCTCGGTTCCGGCCGATTCTACCCGGAAAGGACGCTCGCCATCAAAAAGATGATATTGCATGATTTCGGCCCATACGCGCGCGAAATGGCTGCGCCGCGAGTTGTGCGTGCATACGCAAAGCAGCAGCGGCGTGTCCCCGGGTTCTGAAAGCTGTTTGTGCAGGGTTTCAGCGGCATCATAAAGCAGATGTTGCCGGGGCTCAGCAATTGCCGTTTGGGCCACGGCCTGCCGGATGAATTGTTCAACGGAAGGGTAAATCATCATACAGGCTTAGTTTAGAGATAACAAAATGTAAGAACTAACGCCGGGGCGTAATAAACCCGACCAGCGCCACAAAAAGAATTGAGCCGATAATCGACCATAACACCGGAAAAGGCTGCCCGCCTATTTCTACAGTAAACAAGCCCGGAAGCCCGAAATAATCGCTCAGCCAGTTGCCGATGAGGGCACCAATGAAGCCTACTACGATAGATACAATACAACCCCCGCGGTTAATGCCGGCAATAGATTGCCCTATAGCGCCGCAAATACCGGCAATGAGCAGCAGAATAAAGAGCTCAAGAATACTCATACGTTTATTTGTATTAGTATATTAACATAAATTTGATGGTGATGGAGCCCCGGGCGCCATCATGTCTTTGGAATATACGCTTCCTGAGACGCTTTCCTAAATGCTATCAGTTTTTCATCATCTTTTGTTAATCTTTGGTTTTTCTTTGTTATGACGCTTGACAAAACCCACGCCCCAGACCTCCGTCCGTTTTTTGATATTCCGGCGGATTCCGATTTCCCTATTCAGAATTTACCGTTTGGCATTTTCCGCCCGGCGCTGAAGTATCGGCCCCGCGTTGGTGTTGCGATAGGACAATACGTGCTCGATCTGGCGGTTTTGGCTTCGCACGGCTTTTTTGATGGTCCGGCGCTCAGGAATCAGGATGTGTTTGAAGAAGGCTACCTGAACGCTTTTATGGATCTCGGGCCGGCGGCGAGGCGGGAGGCACGCGCCTATGTCAGCCGATTGCTGAGCGGCGAAGATGCGCGCTTGCAAAAAGATGCCGGCTTGCAAAAACGGGCGCTCATTCCAATGGAAAAAACGGTGATGGAGTTGCCTGTCGAAATTGGTGATTATACCGATTTTTATTCCTCCCGCGAGCATGCAACCAACGTGGGAACCATGTTCCGCGGAAAAGAAAACGCCCTGCCGGCCAACTGGCTGCACGTGCCGGTGGGCTACCATGGGCGTAGCAGTTCTATCATTAAAAGCGGAACGCCTGTGCGCCGGCCCTATGGACAGCAAAAGCCGCAAGAAGATGCCCCGCCGGTTTTCGGCCCCAGCCAGATGGTAGATTTCGAGCTGGAGGTTGGGTTCTTTGTGAGCGGCGGCAACGCGCAAGGCGAACCGCTGGCTATGGAAGAAGCCGGGCAGCACATCTGGGGACTCGTGCTGGTGAATGACTGGAGCGCCCGCGATATCCAGAAATGGGAATATGTGCCATTAGGGCCGTTTCTGGCCAAAAATTTTGCTACAACTATTTCTCCCTGGGTAATTACGCCCGAAGCGCTGGAGCCTTTCCGGGCAAAAGGCCCGGCCCAAATCCCTGAACCGTTTCCGTATTTACGGCCGCATCGACCAGAAAAAACCTATGATATTCAGCTTGAGGTGTATCTTCAAAGCCCAAAAATGATACGCCCGCAGCGTATTTCTTCCTCTAATTTTCGCTATTTATACTGGACTATGGAGCAGCAGCTCGTGCATCACAGTATAAGCGGATGCAATATGCAAACCGGTGATCTGCTGGCTTCAGGAACCATAAGCGGGCCGGAACCGGAAAACTATGGTTCCATGCTGGAGCTGGCCTGGCGCGGAACCCGGCCGCTACAGCTTGCCGATGGCAGTCTGCGTAGCTTTATTGAAGACGGAGATGCCATTATGCTGCGCGGATATTGCAAGGGTGATGGCTACCGGATCGGGTTCGGGCCTTGTGACGGAAAACTGCTGCCGGCTGCCGGAAAAGTTACATCATCATAAAAAAAGCCGTCCGGAAACGAAATCCGGACGGCTTTTTATAAATACAAATGATGTGTTAATGTTATTTCACGAGCATCATTTTACGGGTCAGGCTTTGCCCGGCCGTTTCTAAGCGGTAAATGTACATCCCGCTCGAAAGGTTGCTGGCATCAAACTCTACGTTGTAGCTGCCCGCGCTCTGCTGGCTGCTGACCAAGGTGGCTACCTGTTGCCCGAGCATGTTATACACCTGCAGGCTGACCTCTCCGCTTTCGGGGATTTGGTAGCTGATGCTGGTCGTTGGGTTGAACGGGTTCGGATAGTTTTGCTCCAGCTCAAAGCTGTTGGCAAGCTCGGTATCATCATCCCCGATAGAAGTTACTATTCCACGCTCAAGGGTTACGCTGGCTCCTTCGCCGGTATTAGCCGCGCTGCCGTCGGTAGCACTGGCCCGGTGATAGACCGTTACTTCGGTTCCGGGTTCTACGCCAAGATCATCCAGCAGATCGTTTACGGCGCCAAGCGTGAGGCTGGCAAAGTTATCCTCGCCGGTATTTGTAGCAAAAACCACGTCTTCAAAATCGGCATCAAGGGCGAGTTCCCAGGTATAAAGTACGGCGTCGCCGTTGGCATCTTCGGAGCTTGTCCAGCCGGGCTCAAATGGCGTAGAAGCCTCGCCTTCCACCACAACGCTGGCACCATCTTCCGGAGCCGTAATTTCGGGGGCCGTTTCGGGCGCTACGTTGGGTGCGAGCAAAATCTGACCGCGAATTTCGCCGGCGCCATTTTCTTCGGAGTGAACATTCACGTAGAACTCACTGCTTACCAGCGCCAGTATATTGGCTTCTTCGAGGGTGAAGGTGTTGGCGGCCGGGAAAAACACGCCGCCCCGGGCATCGTCCATGTCATCGAGTTCCGGCTCAAAAGCAAACTCTATCGGTCCATTTGTTCCGGCTGCTCCCAAGTGAATGTGCGAGCCGGGCGCTCCAATATAATTGCTGCCCAAGTCCGCGAAACTTCCGCTTGCCGTGAGTTCCCCGTTGCGGAATTCAAAGGCCACGCCGCCGGTAGCTTCCGTTTGTACCGGATCTACTTCGCTGAGGCCGGAAAGCGGGGCATAGAAATAGTGCTGGGCGAGCGGCAGTACTTGCCCGCGGATTTCGCCACTTCCAATATCCGTGCTGTGGATATTCACATAATAATTGCGATCTACCAGACGGCCTACCTGCTCTGCATCGAGGGTGAAGGTGTTTCCTTCGGGCAGAAAGAGTCCGCCCCGGCTGTCGTCATTGATCTCAGGCGCGAGCGGAATATCCACGCCGCCGTTTTCGCCGGCATAGCCGATATGCAGATGGGAGCCGACTTCGGTGTTATAATCGGATTCGAGTCCTGCAAAGCTGCCTGTTACCACAATTTCGCTGTCATCGGCGTACCATTCCACCAAAGCTGCGCCGCCGGCCTGACTCGTATTTGCATTTACTTCATACGCGCCGGAAAGCGGGGCGTAGAAATAAATGTTGGCTTGCGGCACAACCTGCCCGCGGATTTCGCCAGCGGGGAAATCATCCGTGTGAATATTGAGGTAATGTCCACGATTGGCGAGGCGCTCGACAACTTCACCAGGCACGTCTTCAAACGTGTTGTTTTCGGCTTCAAAAACGCCGGAGCGGTTATCATCACCTACCGTTGGGGTAAGCGGGATTTCAACGGGGCCATTTTCGCCGGCATAGCCAGCATGAAGATGAGCGCCGCTTCCGGTCTCCCCTACTTCTTCGATATAATCAGCCGTGAGGCCGTTAAACGCGCCTGTAACTACAAGAGTAGAACCGTCGAACTCCAGCGAAAGGCCGCCTTGTGCCGTGCTGGCGTTGGCCGGAACTTCATAGCCGCCGGAAGCATAAGTCTGAAAGTACGTCTGATCGGCCGGTAAAACCTGTCCGCGAAGTTCACCGCTGGGGTTGGCTTCGGAATGAATATTCAGATACATCCCGCGTGCCGCCAGCAGCTCAATTTGGTCGGCACTCAGCGTTACGGTTTCGCTGAAGGTACCTGCCGTACCGCCGTCGGAAAGCTCGGGATCAAGGGGAACTTCCACGCCGCCATTCTCGCCGGTATAACCCGCATGCAGATGCACGCCGGTGCCGCCGACAGGCTCCACAGGTGTACTCAGGCCTTCAAAACTGCCGCTAACGCTAAGTTCTGTGCCGCTCAGCGTGAAATTTACGGAGCCTGTAGCGGTTGTGAAGACCGGCGGTACTTCGCTCGCGCCACTCAAGTTAGCCACATAATCGCCATCTTGCTGGGGCTCAATCAGGTTGATTTTCCAGCCCATATTGGCATGAGATTCACACTGATAATAAATTTCAGCGGGGAGCGATTCGCCGGGAGTAAATGTAAGCGTACCGTTTTGTACCGGAGAATTTGTTACGCCCTCGGTTATGGCATTAGCCGCATTATTATCGGCAGCAGTAGAGAGGAAAAACGGATGCCCGCTGGCATCTACGTTAAATTCATAGGTTTCTCCGCGAACGAGGGTAAGTTCTGCGCCCTGCACGCCATCAATGGCATATACGACAGGGTGCGTATTTCCGGCATCGGGGTGCGAATCGTCTGCGGAAACAACGCTTACATCAAAGGTATTTTCCTGAGCCTGGGCATTACTCCAGGTCAGGCCGGTCGTAAAAGCAACAAGCAGAGCCGCCAGCGCTGATGCTTTAAAAGATTGTTTAAGTAGGGTATTTAGTCTCATAAATGATGGTATTTAATGTGCTTTATTATGATTTAATTTGAACTTTATCTACAATAAATTATCATCATGAATAAATCATTATTATGATTTATAATAGATTGATTGTTGTATTTATATGATGTAATTTATGATAATGTTTAACCGTGAAAAAATGCTTTCCGTTCCACATAAAAGATGTATGAAATCATGAAATAATTTGAATATCTGTATTAAATCATGCGGTGCATTTGGTTAAAGCAAAAACAACAGCCTGTATTTGACCTGTATAGGCGATTAATTACGTGTTGATAAGACACCCGAATTGCAGAAGTACCTAAATAAAACTCAACTTTCGCAGTTCGTTGTAGCGCCTTTTAAAAGCCTTGTTCGTTTGATTAAACAGCAACACGCATGTTTAAAAAATAAAATCAGTGGTTTAGCCGCCATTCATTACTTAAAATTCATACGTTAATATTACCCGGCAGGCCACAACTCATTTTATGCACTTGATAAAATCAAATTCAGCCGACTTTATCGTAGAGCCGCGCCCAGTAGATGCAGGTAAATCCAAGCCATACGCCCGCTATAATATCGGCCGGGAAATGCTCCCCTAAAAATAATCTGCTCAAAAGGATGATAATAAGCCCGGTCAGGGCAAATCCGCGTAGCCACGTTTGCGGAAACAGCATCCAAAGAACACAAAAAGCGGCCGTAGCTACGCTGGTATGCGCCGACGGCATCGCATGGAAAAGCCGCTCCATCTGAAAGCCAAAAAAGCCGTAAATGTCTTCGTCCAGCATCATGGCCGGCCGCGCCCGGCCAAGGCTGTATTTCAGCAATAGGGTAAATATCAGGCTTGCAAATAGCCCTAACAGGTAAATAACGGAAGTATCCCGCAGCAGCCGCTCTTTGTACAAATACCACTTTTCGCCCGTAGATAACTGCGTTTTCTCGACCAGCCCGTCGAGGGCATCATCGCGGCGGTCTTCCTGCCAGATCTGAATAGCTCTCATGCCTAAAAATACGGCCGCGATCGCGGAAATAGCCGCCGGATGAAAAACCGTGCTAAAGGCCCGTAACACATCATATAAAAGATGACCCCGATGGTTTTGCTGTAGCTCGCGGGCATATTCAGCCAGCAGGGGATCTACCAGAAAATAGCAGACGATGATCAGCGACAGGGCCGTCAGGGAGATGAAAAGGCTGTTTTGAAGCGTGTTCCGGGCATATTCGCGTTGATCCATGCAGGAAAATAAAGGGCGTTGTGAAAAGATTTAGTAGATAAAATACAACGCCCGGCTACTTAGCCAAAATTCCATTTCACGCCGCGGCCGATTTCCGGATCGGGATATTCCCAGCTTACCGCGCCTTTGTCGCAGGCGTACATGCAGGTGCCGCATTCGATGCAGTCTTCAAATTGAAAATGCACTTTGCCGACTTCATCGAGGGTATAGCAGTTGGCCGGACATACCCGCGTGGTGGCCTTGTGGCCGCATTCGGTATTGCAAATATCCGTATTTACTATGATGTGCGCCTTGGCCTCGGTCTTGCCCTGATTCAGGTAGTTGACCTTTCCGAGCCGTTCGGCTATGCTAAGCTTTTTCATAATGATTTTGCTCCTTTAATTCCTAATTTAATGAGATCCCAGTAGCTGGAATGTTTTTTAACGGAGTTGTTGAGCATTTCCCGGGTTTTGGGCGTGGGCTTGTTTTCGATGGAAAAGAATT
>JBMCPG010000030.1:0-8744 GCA_048626035.1 Cyclonatronaceae bacterium | reverse complement strand
CGCTCATCACCATACATACCCCGAATTCAGCCTGAAAAACCATCCACAGCAGAGCTCTTCAGGCTCTGCTTGTCCTACTCATATTCAACCCCGCCGGGGTTTTGTGTAGCCGGCTAAAACCACGAAACGCCACACCCCTTAAGGGGTTCCGGATGCTCCTAAAAGACCCGTCGCTCATCACCATACATACCCCGAATTCAGCCTGAAAAACCATCCACAGCAGAGCACTTCAGGCTCTGCTTGCCCTCGAAAACGGAGATTTCTCCATTCCGCTGACTGCGCTGCGCTCCGTCCGCTACAGTCGAAATGTCCCGGATTAGCCCCGTCTCCAAGTTACCCTACACTCCCTCGCCCTTTCTCCCCTTCTCCAGGTCACCTCTTCCCCAAGTCTCCCTCATCGCTTGCGGATATAAATGTTTCCGGCCATAGTTTGCAGGCTTATTTCGGTGCCGCCGCCGTTGGTTTGGCCGCTGAGGTCGAGCTGACGCAGCGCGCCGAACATGCCGTCTTCCATATCTGCGCGGCCGTCGATGTCCATGTCAAAATCGGTGAAGATGTCGCCGGCCATAGATCTCAGTTGCCAGTTTGCGGCCGTTTCGCCGGGCAGGCTCACGTCGATATCGCCGGCATTGACCTGTATGCGGGTTCCGCCTTCATCGCTTAGTTCCGCAAAGCGGATGCTGATGTTCCCGGCTTGTGAGTGGGCCACGACCGGGCCGCTAACCTCATGCAGCTCCATGCTTGCCACCGTAGAACTCAGCTCCATCATCCCTTTATGCCCGCGCACCACGATGCCGCCATAGCCGGGCGCGACTTCATCATATACCAGCCGCACCCGGTTGGGCAGATGCAGGATATACTCGCCGGTATGCCGCCGGGCCGAGGTGATGCGCACCTGATTATCCTGCCAGATAACCGAAAGACCCAGATTGGTGTTGTCTTCCTGCTGACTGTAGAGCGAGCGCAGGCCTTCGGCTTTTTCGGGGCGTTCACGCGGCGGGCGCTCACTTTCAATGCGCAGCTCGCTTCCCGCATGGCTGCGGATTTCCACGTTCTCCGGAATGTTGATATGTACGGTGATTTCAGCGCTGTTGCGCAGATCCATGCGATAGTCGTTTTCGGCGGCCGCAACCGGTTCATCTTCAGCCTGAACCGCTCCCGTATCGGGCAGCGCGCTTTGCTGCAAAACAAGCGAACCCGATGCCGCAGAATGCGCCGAACCACAAGCCGTTATAGCAAATAAAAATAATATGATGAAAATAGGTTTCATGGTTTTGAGTTTTAAGTTTTGATTTTTGAGTGTTAAGTAAAAAATTGCCCCCACAGCCTCAGCCTCAGCCTCAGCCTCAACCTCAACCTTAACCTCAGCCTCACCCTTGCCTTTCTTCCAGAAGGGCGATGCTGAGGCGCAGGCGGCGTTCGAGCAGGGGCGAGGTTTCGGGATGCACAAGAAGGCGGCGCATTTTATCGGCGGCGGCTGTCGTATTGAGTTCCGTGAGCATCTCCACGAGTTTGAGCTGAATCATTTCGTCCTGCGCGGGGGAAAGCGACTGCATCAGGGTTTCGGGAACCATGGGCTGGCCCGCCAGGCTGTAAAGCGCATCGGCGGCGGCCGCGCGCACATGCACGTTAGGATCGGTATTGAGGGTGTAAGCCAGAATCTGAGTAATGAGTCCGGCATCGTAGCTGTCCCGATCCCCCAGGGCGGCGGAGGCCTGTACCGCGCGGATGCGGTCGTTGGCCGAAGCATTCTGAAACGCCCCGGAAATAAGCGTCCGGCGCAGTTCCTGTACCTCGGCCCGCATTTCCTGAAGCTGGGTTTCATGTGCTTCCGGCCCGCTCAGCCGCTCGGCCATCATGCCGGCAATGAAGCCGCAGAGCAGCAGAATGATGCCCGCCGCGGCCCTCAGCAGCCACAGCGGAACGTGGCGGCCTTTTGCAGCTTCAGGCGCAGGCCCGGCAGGGAGCTGCTCTATCATAGCGTCGAAGGAGGGCGCGGGCGCGGCTTCTGTTTGCTCGAAAAACTGAAAATAGGCACGCGGCGGCCGTAAGTCTTCGGGCAGCGCTTCGGCCGGCTGGGCAAAATAACGGCGCAGTTCGCGCTCTTCGTCCAGGCTGGTTTCGCCCTCGAAGTAGGCCGCCATTAACCGGCGGATGCGGGCAGGATCAGAATTCTGTGACAGGGTGCGGGGAGACATAAAGGAGGAATTAAAAGGGCATTGAACAAGGAGGTCATCATGCTGAAAACCACTTATGTAATATCGGGATCGCCGCTGCGGCGCCGGTATTCGTCGCGGGCTTTCTGGCGGGCGCGGCTGAGCATTACGCGGATGGTTCCGGGCTTGATGCCGGTTGCGGCGGCGATTTCATCATACGAAAACTCTTCGGCCTCGCGCAGGTGCAGCAACAGGCGCTGTTGCGGGCTGAGGACATCAAAACACTTCATCATGAGGGCATACGCATCCTTGAGCTGGGTGATGGCTTCGGGGTCGGGCGCAGGGCTGCCGGGCGAAAAATCCTCGGCCGGGGCCGCATGCTGATGCCGGTGTTTATAGGATTTGAGCTTGTCCAGACATACGTTTTTAACCATGGTGATGCTGAAGGCTTCCAGGCTGCGAAGCCCGCCCAGCTCGCGGCGGCGCTGCCACAGGCGCAGCAACACTTCCTGAAGGGCATCTTCGGCTTCTTCCCGGCTGCGCAGCAGCGAAACGGCAATGCGCATCAGCCTTGGGCAAATGGGCAGGACATGTTGTTTGAATTCAGCGTGAGTCATAAATGTAATTTAAAGAGAACATCACCCTGACGAGCCGCCGGCCGAAGCGTTACAAAATCTCCGCCGTCAATGTTCAGAATCTGTATTATATTTCGTGGGCCGGTTTGCCGCCGGCCGGGCCTTTGTTTCGCAATGCAACAATAGGCCGGCGGCTCAGCATTTATCTTATCCACAAACATCATTCTTTATTTTATGCAATCCAAGGCAGCAGCAGCTTCTAAAATGTCTTCATTTACCCCTGTTATGATGGATGAGGAGGCCATACGCGCGGCCGTTGCGCGTAAGCTGAAGCTGCGGCCGGGGCCGGTTTCAAAAGTAGCGGCCCTGCTGGATGAGGGCGCGACCGTGCCGTTTATCGCCCGCTACCGGCAGGAGCTGAGCGGCGGCATGGATGAAGTGCAGCTGCGGGAACTGCGGGACGCGCTGGAGCAGCGCCGGGAGCTGGAGAAACGCCGGCAGACGATTCTGGAGGCCATTTCCAGCCAGGGTAAACTGAGTGCGGAACTGGAAAAGGCGATTCGTGCGGCCGACGAGCTTACAAGCCTGGAAGATTTGTACCTGCCGTATAAGCAAAAGCGCAAAACCCGCGCGTCGGTGGCCATTGAGCGCGGATTAGAGCCGCTGGCCGACCTCATCTGGGATCAAAAAACGGAGACCGGAGCGCCGGAAGATTATGCTGCCGAATACATCAATCCGGAAAACGAGCTGCCGGATGTGGAGGCGGTATTGGCCGGAGCCCGCGATATTGTGGCCGAGCGGGTGAGTCAGCAGGTGGCCGTCCGGGATAAGCTGCGCAACAATATGCGGGCGTTTGCCGCGCTTCAGGCCGGCCTTACCAAAGACGGCAAGCAGAAAGACAGCGCCGGCACCTATGCGACCTACTACGATTTTTCCAGTAAAATCAAATATCTGAAGCCCTATCAGGTGCTGGCTATAGACCGCGGCGAGCGGGAAGGCATCCTCAGCGTAAAGCTGGAGGTATGGCAGGAACGCACGCTTGAGGACATCGATGCCATCATCATACAAAACGACAAGGCTGTGTTTGTGGAGGAGCTGGAAGATGCCATCGCCGACGCCTGGAAGCGGCTGCTGTATCCTTCGCTCAGCCGGGAAATCCGCGGGGAGCTGAGCGAGCAGGCCGGCGAACACGCCATCGCCATGTTTGCCGAAAACCTGCGGAATCTGCTGCTTCAGCCCCCGTTTTCGGCCCATCGGGTGATGGGCATCGACCCCGCCTACCGTACCGGCTGTAAAGTAGCCGTGGTGAATGAAAACGGCGCGTACATCGAGGGCACGACCGTCTATCCCACGCCGCCGCATTCCAAAGTAGCCGAGGCAAAAACCACGCTGAAACGCCTGATTGCGGCCCATAAAATAGAGTTGATCGCCATCGGAAACGGCACCGGCAGCCGGGAAACCGAGCAGGTAGTCGCCGAACTGATTGGCGAGTTACGCGAAGAGCAGCCCGGGAAATTTGAGGCGCTGGCATATCTAATTACGAACGAGGCCGGCGCTTCGGTGTATTCGGCTTCCGAGGCGGCACGGGAAGAATTTCCGGAGCTGGAAGCCGCGCAGCGGGGCAATATCTCCATCGCCCGGCGGGTGCAGGATCCCCTGGCCGAGTTGGTAAAAATAGACCCCAAGTCGATCGGCGTGGGCTTGTATCAGCATGATGTGCAGCAAACGCGGCTGATGCGCAGCCTGGGCGACGTAGTGGAAAGCTGCGTGAATCACGTGGGCGTGAATCTGAATACCGCCAGCGCCGCGCTGCTGACCTACGTCTCGGGCCTGAGCAAAAAGCTGGCGGAAAAAGTGGTGGCCTATCGGCAGGAAATCGGCGGGTTCAAGAGCCGGGAACAGCTCCGGAAGGTGCCCGGCGTGGGCCCGCAAAAATTTGAGCAGGCGGCTGGCTTTCTGCGCATCCCGGAATCGCCGCAGCCGCTGGATAACACGGCCATCCATCCCGAAAGCTATGCCGCCACCGAAAAGCTGTGCAAACGGCTGGGCATCGACCTCACAAAACTACCGGACGAAAAAGCGCGACTGAGCGAGCAGCTGGCGCGGCTGGAAATCAGTCGTCTGGCCGGAGAACTGAAGGTTGGCGAGCCGACGCTTCAGCTCATTCTCGAAAACCTGATGAAGCCCGGCCGCGATCCCCGCGAAGACCTGCCCAGGCCCTTGCTGCGCCAGGATGTGCTCAGCATCAGCGATTTAAAACAGGGCACGCGGCTGCAGGGCACGGTGCGCAACGTCGTGGATTTTGGCGCTTTTGTGGACATCGGTGTAAAAGTGGACGGGCTGCTGCATATTTCTCAGATGCGGGCCGACGGCAAACGCGTGCAAAACGTGCTGGAAGAACTGGCTGCAGGTGAAGTGATCAGCGTCGAGGTCGTAAAGGTAGATGCCGGGCGCAAGCGCATTTCGCTGAAGCGGGTGTAGAAATCGTTAAAAAAAAATTATTTAGGTTTTGTTTTTTTTGAAGTCAACCAAGCGTTGTTTAATCCCTTTGGCAACGGCTTCGGAACGCGAATGCACCTCCAGCTTTTGGTAAATGGAGCGGATATAATACCGGATACCGTTTACGGAAAGAAAGATTTTCTGGCCGATTTCAGAGTAGGAATGCCCTTCGGCTAAATAATTCAGGATAAGCAGCTCGCGCTCGGTAAGCTTGGGATCCTGCTCATCTGTGATGGGCTCATTATCTTTGGCCACCGGCTTGTGCGTGAAGGAATGCACAATACGCCGGGCAATACTTGGGGTGATGGGCGAGCCGCCGGAAACGGCCACGCGAATGCTTTCCACCAGTTCAGAAGGCGTTACTTTTTTCATCAGATAGCCCACGGCCCCGGCCTTGAGCGCTTCAAAAATATGGGTATCGTCGTCGTTGACCGTAGCCATCACTGCAAGCACCTTCGGATGATGCCGCCGGAGGTAGCGCACGCCCTCAATGCCGTCGATGCCGGGCAGATTTATATCCATCAGCACCAGGTCGGTTTTGGCCATCAGGTTGGAAGCAAAGGCCTGCTCGCAGCTCACAAAACTGCCCACGACCTGCATATCGTCCTCAAAATCGAGAAAGGTTTTCCAGCCTTCGCGCATGTATTTATTGTCTTCAATGATGCAGATTTTAACCATAGATAAATAAGTTTTCTTCTCATGCAGAGTATGCGGAAGAATGAAAGGAGCCAATACCATAGTGCAAGAGGTGCCGGGATGGTACATAAAAAGGAATCTAACGGCCTATAATATAAACGTTTGCCCCTTGCTTAACCACTACATGAGTATGTGGAAACCCCCGGCGTTTCAGGGCTTTACTTCCAGCTCCCAGCGCGTGCCGCTGGTTCCGTGTTTATGTTTTCCTTTCGTTGTGCTGTGTACCTTGAGTTTGCCATTTATGGCTTTGGCGCGTTTTTCAATATTGTGAAGGCCGTTTCCGTGCAGGGTTTGCTCGTCGATTCCGCAGCCATCATCCTGCACCATCAGCCGCAGCCGGCCGTGCCGGTAATGTAGCTCCACCTGTACGCGCCCGGCCCCGGAGTGCCGCACGGCATTGGTGAGCATTTCTTTGTAGATCATCCATAAATGCTGGCGAAGCTGCATATCTAAACGGCCGGGAAGGTCTTCATCTATGCGTATATCGTGCTGAATATCGCGGCTTTCCAGCAGGTCGGTGGCGAAGCGGCGGCATTTGCTCAGGAAGGCGCGCCAGTCGTCGTGTTCAGGATTAATCGCCCATACGATATCGCTGATTTTCTCTTTGGCATCGCTGGCGCTGTCGGAAATCAGGCTGATAAACCGCTGCTGACTCTGCCCGGTTTTATCGCGCTCCACGGCCTCGGCAAAATAGCTGATGCTGCTGAGCGTGGCGCTGATTTCATCATGCAAATCGCTGGCAATACGGTTGCGCACCCGGTATAGCCGCGTAAGCTGGCGCAGCCGAATGGTGAAGCCCGTGTAAAGCCCCCCGCCGATAAGCAGCGCATACACCATATAGGCCCAGACGGTGCGGTGCCAGGGTGGCTTTATGGTAAAAGAAAGCGGCGCTGAAGCCACCGTCTGCCCGTAAATATCGCGGGCTTCTACCTGAAAATCGTAGCTTCCTTCCGGGATATTCGTATAATCCTTGAAGCTCTCCGAAGTCCATGTGCTCCAGTTTTGGTCAAACCCGGCCAGCTTTACGCGGTATTCATTTGCTTCATGCTCATGATAGGCGTTGGCGGCAAAGGTAAAGCGCAGCTCGTTCTCGCTGTAGTTCAGGGTGATGGCATCAGGGGCTGCAAAGCTTTCTGAGGCAAGACTGTCGGCTTCAAAAAGCGGGGTATCCCGTATAAAAACTTCGCTTATTTCCACGTGTGGCGGCCGGTCGTAGGCCGCTATGCCCTCCATCTGCTGATCGTAGCGCACCAGTCCGCGTGCCGTCGCATACCAAATAAAGCCCTGACTATCCGGATAAATGGCGTTGTTCTGTTTATCGGTGATGCGCTTCAGGGCGCCTTCATATATAAAAAAGCCCGGCTGTTCAGTTTCTGCCTGCTGCTGCAGCGCCGCCTGATAGTCCAGGCCTCCGCGCACCCATAAATGGCCCTGCTCATCTTCTTTAATCCGGAAAAACTGTACCTCCGGATCGGTGAAAAATTCTCCGTAGCGGGTTACGGCTTCAAAATCATCTTTTTGGTAATTAAACTGCTGTACGCCAGCACCCCATGTGAGAAAGACCGGCCTTCCTGCAAGCCTTGTAACTTTTATATCTTTGTAATTACCCACATTTTCCAGACGCTGAAAATGCTGCGAAACGCGGTGTCCGGTTATCTTAAGGCCGTCGCCGCCGGCCGCCATATCGAACTGAATACGATACAGGCCGTTTGCCTCGCTGCCCACCCACAAGGTTTGGCGTTCATCCCAGGCAAAGCTGTTCAAATCGCTGGAAATATCCAGGCTATAGGCATAGTCTTCTGCTGCAAGCCGCTGCGCCAACTCCGCGATGCTTCCGGCCTGCAGCAGGTGCAGCCGGGAATCCCGGAGCATCATCACAAAAGATACCGGCCCGGCCGGCGTGACGACTTCCTGCACGCCCAATTTATGAATATTATCGTCCCCTATGACTCTGAAAACCTCATTCCGCATACCGTAGAGCCGGTCGTCGCATAGTGTAATCAGCTCGTTGGTTTGGGTAAACTCAAGCAGATAACTATAACAGTTGGGAGCTTCCAGCATCTGCTCGGCCTGGTATTCGGCGTTCAGTTTATAAATGCCGTTGGTGCGGGTAAACCAAAGCGCACCGTTATGCTCTATCATCTTTCCCGGCATATCGCTGATGCCGTTGCGCTCATCAAACCGGCGAAGCGGCAGGCTGAAATCTATGCGCACCAGGCCGTTCACCGTTGCCGCCCAAACGCTTCCGCTGGCATCTTCATGCAGGCCATATACGGCGTTTGTGGGCAGACCGGTTTCCGTATTCAGGATGCGGATCAGGTTTCCCCGCGCGTCGGTATGTACGATTCCGCCGCTGTAGGTATTTAAAAGCAGGCTGCCGTCCCGCAAGGCAAGCGCCCCGCCGATAACATTCTCGGCGGCGTACTCCAGAGCCGGGGTATCCAGCTGGGCGAAAGCCCGGGCGGGGCGCTCCGGCCGGTAGGCATAGCAAGCAGCATAAGAACAAAAAAGCCTGCCGGAGGGCGTTTCAAGCATGCTGTGCACATTACTATCGCCGAAAAAAGCCTGATGAGGGCCGGGGAGAAGGCCTTCATCACGCAGCTCCCACAGGCCGTTATTCTCCTCTGAAATATAGACGCGGCCGTCCCATTCCAGAATGCTGAGAATCATATTTTCAAACGGATACACTTCTATACCTTCTTCTGCGCCCGGCGTATAAACAAATAAGGTATTGAGTGAAGCAAAATAGGCGCGTTTGGTAGCTTCGCTCGCGTGCGTTTCCCACACGGTGCCAATGCTGATGCTATCGGGCACCAGC
>JBMCPG010000029.1:0-8785 GCA_048626035.1 Cyclonatronaceae bacterium | reverse complement strand
CCTGCTCAAGGATTTCCTCGAGCATCACCGGCAGCTTGCCGAAATGCTGGCTACCGGCGATAAGCAGGCGTTTATAAAAGAATTTGAGCAGGCTACCGATTTTTTTGGCGAGTTTGCCGTGCGCGCGCTCAAAGAAAGCGGCTACCTGATTAACCGCCTGGCCGATCGTTTTGGATGATGTGTTTCCCGGCCGCCTTCAGCGCCTGAGCTCAAAATAGGTGCCATCCCCAAGCCGCTTTTTGATAATCAGGCCTTCCCGCTGCATCCACTTGAGCTGCGGCCGGAGTTTGCGCACCTGCAACCCCGTCTGTTTAGAGAGCTGATGCACATGCTGCGCTCCATGTTTTTGCAGCGCAAAAAGAATAGTTTTCACATCCTGAGTCGTTGCCCGGGGCTCGGCCGCTTCCTTTTTTTTGCTCAGGCAGTTATCACAATTGCCGCAGGCCGGCGGGTGCTGTTCCCCGAAATAGCGCTGCAAATACTGGCTGCGGCACTCCTGCGTTTCGGCATATCCTTTGATATGCGCCAGCTTTTTGAGCAGCATATTCCGGTACTGCTCTACGGCAGGCCGCGAGAGGGAGGGTTTTTGCTGCCGCGCCGGGATGATGCGCACCATCGGGTCGCCGCTGACCGCTTGGTAACGAAGCAATTGCTCCCGCTGAAACACCTCCAGCCCGGCCACAATACGCGGGAGCGGAAATCCGGTTCTCTCGACTACATATCCGGCCGGGATATACTTTATCCGGTTGATGCTATCGGGACCAAAAATGCGAAAGATATCCATAAGAAAAGCACGCTTTTTCTGAGGATAGCGCTCATCAGCGCCCATATCGCGCAGGCTGCCCACGCCAATTAAAAACTGAATCCCGATGCTGCGTTCGTAGCTGCGCTCGGTTTCCAGAAGCTGCATCCGCTGCAGCACGCGCAATCCGGCGGCCAGCGTAGCGGGCGAAAAGCCGCTTCGCTTTTCCACTTTTGCCAGCGGCAGCGGCTGAGGTTCTTCCATTTCTGAGCCCACGGCCAGATCAAGCGTATCACAAATCGCATCATACATTTTGCGAAGCTGCTCCAGCGTAGGATATTCTTTTAGAATTTGCTCTTTTTTAAGCGTGATGTCGCCCTCTTTGTACATCAGCATGGGATAGCTTAGCTCTCCATCGCGGCCCGCCCGCCCGGCTTCCTGGTAATAAGCCTCAAGGCTACCCGGCGGATCGTAGTGGACAACATAACGGCAGTTGGCCTTGTCGATGCCCATGCCAAAGGCGTTTGTTGCCACTACCAGCGGGATTTCCCCTGAAATCCAGGCGTCCTGAATCCGGCTGCGTTCGGCAGCGTCGAGCCCGGCATGGTAGGCGGCCGCGCGGATGCCGGTACGTTGCTGAAGCTTTTCGGCCAGGGTATTGCAGGCGCGGCGGGAACCCGCATAAATGAGGCCGCTTTCCCCCGGCTGCTTTTTGATGATGCGCTCCAGCGCCCCCATGCGATTTTCGCCGTAAAACGCCCACCAGCGCAGATTCGGCCGCTCAAATCCTTTTGAAATTATGGCCGGATTTTCAAATTCGAGCACCTTCATAATATCTTCGCGCACTTCCGGCGTAGCCGTAGCGGTAAGGGCCAGCCAGCGCGTTTTTTCCGGAATCTTGCCGCTCAGGTTCTGACGTATTTCGCGGTAGGCCGGGCGGAAATCGTGGCCCCATTCCGAGACGCAGTGGGCTTCGTCTATGGCGATGAGCGCCGGCCGGAGCGCAGCAACTTCACTTTGGAAAAGCGGCGTGCCCAGGCGTTCCGGGGCGCAGTAAAGCAGGCGATACATGCCGTTGCGGGCGTTTACGAGACGCTGTTCGATTTCGCCCCGGTGCAGCGTACTGTTAATGAATGTGGCCCGGATGCCCCGCTGCTGCAATTGGTTTACCTGGTCTTCCATAAGCGCTACCAGCGGCGAAATAACGATAGTAAGCCCTTCCAGCACCAGTGCCGGCACCTGATAGCACAGCGATTTGCCGCCGCCGGTAGGAAAGAGAACGAGCGTATCGCGGCCGGTAAATACGGCCTCGATCACCTCATCCTGCCCCGGCCGGAATGCGTCGTAGCCCCAATAGTGCTGCAACGCGGCCCGCGCCCTGCTGAGCTGTTCGGCCTGCGGAGCAGCATAGCTGCTTTCCCGATCTGCCGCATTTGCTTTTTTAGGCCAACGCCAGGCGCTCATTGTTTTAATCCACTATAATTTTGAAAAAAATTGCTAAGCCGCCTTATTCCGGCTTGCTTCCGAACTCGTAGATTAGCTCATATTCGCCTTCCATACGCGGAAAAACTTCAATATCGCGGGCTATAAAATAGGGCTCCGGGGCCTGCCAGGGCAATACTTCCCCGCGGAACCAGCGCTCGTTTCCATCTTCATCCTGATACGCCCGCAGCGTGTATTTTCCCGGACGCAGGCCTTCGGCGTGGGCGTTTTCGCCGGGGGCGAGCTGCGTTTCAAATACCACTTCTTCGCGCTCGTCCAGCAAGGTGATATGATGCCGCACGGCACCGGAATCCGCATTGGCGGGGGAGCTACCATTGTTTTGATCTGCTACAATGATGCGCAGCGAGCCGGCTTCTTTATCCGGGAAAAACTGCGTTTCGATATTCTCATAACTGCCGGCGCTTTCATCGTATAACCGCACGGTGTAATCGCTGCCCTCGCGCCATTTGCCCGGCGGCGGAGGAAAAATATAAAGCAGGTTTTGTTCGGTTTCCAGCGGCTCCCAGGCCTCGTAAATCACTTCATCCTCAATAATTTCGAGCGAATCTACTATCGCGCTGTTGTTTAGCAGGCTGGAAAATTCAAAAATGAAGGGCTGGTCTTGCCGCACGCCGTCTTCGGTAAGATGCCGGATGAGCCGCATTTGGGTTGTATCGGGCTGGGCCGTACCAGAAAAAGTTTGGTCATTTGGCTTAGCTGCATTTCCGTGAATGTCGTTAAGCCCCTGCAGATCAAGGGAGTAACGGCTGTTTTCTTCCAGGTTTTCCAGCGCTTCTGCAAAGATGATGCTTGCTTCATCCGGATCAACATAAAGCGGCACGGCTTGGGTAACGGTCTGCCCAAGGCTGTCTTGTATGTTTATGGTAGCTTCGGGGCCGATATCCATTTCCCGGCTGAAGCGCAACCGCAGCCGCCGCGTCGAAAACAGGCCAATGCCCTCCAGGCGCGGGCGAAGCGTATCGGGTTCGCTGAGGTATAAACGGCCGAGTTCGGCCGTGTCATTCTGGCTGACTTCCACAAATTCTTTATAAAACGGGCGGGCGGTTTCGCGCTCGGGTTCCCAGCGGCGGTTTTGGTTGCGATCATCTACATAAAAGGCTTTGTAGCGGCCTTCGGCGAGGTACGAAAAACTGATATTTCCGGCTGTATCGCTTTGGGCTACATAACTTGCCGGTGTTTCCAGATCTACGGGTTCGCGATACAAAAACACAAACGCATCGGGGCGGCCACGGCCGGTTTTGCCATCGAGCAGCCGCGCATCGATACGGCCCTCATCAATCACATCGCCGGTAGAAAGAGCCAGCACAAACGGCTGTGAAAGCCGGTTACGGTTGGTATCGCTGAATTCCGTGCCAATGGTGAAAAGCAGCGTTGTGGAATCCGGCAGGGCTTCTTCAAACTCCACGCGAACGGTTTTTCCGCTCCAATCCACTTCATAGCGAATGCCCGCCACCGGATCGATGCGAAAAGCTTGCTCAAAGGATTCCCGGTTTACGTACTTATTGAACGAAAAGCTGATGGTTTCGCCCTCAAAGTTGACGCTCCCGTTAGCCGGGCTGGTTTCGACCACCAGCGGCGGGGTTTCATCGCGCGGGCCGCCGGTAGGCTGCGTAGGCGTAGCGCAAGAAAACAGCGGCAAGATTACGGCTATAGCACCCATAAGCCGCCAGAAAACAGAACTATTCATGCGTAGAAATTACATCATAAAGAAAGCGCCGCGGCCGGTTAGCGCAGCACAATTTTGGAAGTAAGGAAGATAACGCCTTCCTGCTGCATTTCTTCGTGTGCTTTTTCGGCATCACCGGGATGCATGTTGACCGGGGCAATGGCATCGGTAAATAAAAACGTCTTGAAACCATTGCGGACGGCATCGATTGCCGTAGATTTCACGCAATACTCGGTGGTGAGCCCGCAAATATAGAGTTCGTCCACGTCGCGGGCTTTCAGGTAAGCGGCTAAATCTTCGTTGGTTGCTTCAAAAGCCGAGTAGCCATCATCTTTATTTTCGGTGCCTTTTCTGAACTCCTGCTTAATGTGCCGCTGCTGCAGCTCGGGATGAAATTCTGCGCCTTCAGTGCCGCGTACGCAGTGTACGGGCCATTTTTCGAAATGCACGGTTTCTTCGGGATGCCAATCCCGGGAAGCTACGACAAGATCAAACTCCTGCATAAGCCGGTTTATATTCGGGATAATTTTATTGCCATCTTTCACCCCCAGCGCTCCGCCGGGGCAAAAGTCACGCTGTACGTCAACGACTAAAAGTGCACGCATAGGTAAGCTGGAATTTGGATGAGAAAAATAGTGCCTTCAAGTATTTTTTGCGGCCTTTTGATGCAGCGTATCGCGCAGTTTGCGTAGTTCCGGGGCAAGCTGCACCTTCCATGCCGCGGACAAATCTTGTTCTGCGCCTTTCAATTGCCAACGAAAAAGCCGGGCATCAAGTTTCGATTTCTCTTGCCGCACCCGCTCCCGGAGCTCGGCGATTGCAGGCGTTTCGGGCGCGGGCTGCCGGGCACTTTCCCAGATCACCGGGCGGAAATCTACGGCTTCGGCGCCTTCCCCAAGCATGGCTTCGGGCACCGGTTCTGTTTCGCGCGTAATAACATCACCCTTGAAACACGGCTCTCCCTGTACATTTTGTTCTTGAATGCGATACAGCTTTTTACGGCCGGGCAGCGTCGTTTTAGCAGGATCATCGGAACGTTTGAGGATGGGGCGGCCGGCAATTTCGCTCATTTTATAGACTCCGTTGAGGGCCGAATCGCCGTGCGAGGTAATCAGGCGCGTGCCTACGCCAAAGACATCCGGGCGAACCGGCTGGGCATTGAGCTTACGGATGGCGTACTCGTCGATGCCGTCGGAAACGGCGATTTTTACCTGCCCGAGGCCGGCTTCATCAAGCATCTTACGGGCAGCAGGGATAAGCCTGGAAAACTCGCCGCTATCGAGGCGAATACCGGCAAGCTGCTGGCCGCGCTTCTGCATTTCTTTGCCTACGGTGATGGCATTGGGAAGGCCGCTGCCGAGCGTATCGTAGGTATCTACGAGTAAAATACAGCTCTCGGGATAGGTTTCGGCATACGCGCGGAAGGCCTCGAGCTCGGTATCGAAGCTTTGAATCCACGCATGGGCGTGCGTTCCGGAAACCCCATGCCCGTGTTCCATGCCGGAAAGCACGTTCGAGGAACTTTGCACGCCGCCAATACATGCGGCGCGGGAGGCGTGCAAACCCGCCAGACCGTGGCCACGGCGCAGGCCGAAATCAATTATAAATTGCTCCCCGGCAAGCTCATTGGCCATGCGAAACGCTTTTGTAGCAATCAAAGACTGAAAATTGAGCGTATTCAGACAAAGAGTTTCCAGCATGAGGCAGTGCGCAATGGGGCCGCTAAGCTGCAAAACCGGCTCGTTTGGAAAAATAATGCTTCCTTCTTTAGCGGCCTCAATACGTATTTCCGGAGTAAAGCCAGCCAGCCAGTTCAGAAAAGGCTCCCGGAAGCCCTGTTCGCGCAAATATTCCAGCGCCGCCGGGCCAAACTGAAGCTCCCGTATGGCTTCTATGAAGGAATGCAGCCCGGCAAAAACGGCATATTGGCCGCCCAAAGGTGCCCTTCGAAAAAAATAGTCGAAACTCGCCGGCTGATTTTCAAGGCCGCGCAATACATAGCCCTGAGCCATGGTAAGTTCATAAAAATCGGTGTAAAGCCCGCTCCGCGCCGTTCTGTCCTGGAACATAGAGTAAATTTGAAAAATAAATAATTGTATGCCGCTACTCCTGAAGTATCGCTAAATATGCTGAACTATGAAAATGCTTCCCGGATAAACTGTTTTGGCTTTTAAAGATGTTGTAGCCAGCAGCATCGCCGTACAATGTTCACTCATCTCTATTCTTTATTTTATGTCTGATTTGCTGACTGAAACCATTCACAACCGGCTTCCCCGCGCTTTTTTTGAAGGTGATGACGTTGTTGCTACGGCCCGCGGCCTGCTGGGAAAACGCCTTTGTACCTATATTGACGGGCAGTTTACGGTAGGCCGCGTGGTGGAAACCGAAGCCTATGCGGCGGTGGGCGATCAGGCCTGCCATGCGCATCTGGGCCGCTTCACCGAGCGCACCAAAACAATGTATGAACCCGGTGGCACGGCCTACATCTATTTATGCTACGGCATTCATCATCTGTTCAACATTGTGTGCAATGTGAAAGGCACGCCCGACGCCGTACTTATACGGGCGGTGGAGCCGCTGCACGGAGCCGAAATAATGTTGGAGCGGCGAAATATGGAAAAACCGGCCCGAAAGCTTACGGCCGGTCCCGGCATTTTATCGCAGGCCCTGGGCATCACCAAGGCCTTCAATGAAGAAAACCTGTGTGCTTCGGAGCGGGTTTGGCTGTGCCATGAAGAAACATCATACAGCCTGCCGAAGCCTGCTGAAATCGCGGCCGGCCCTCGTGTGGGCATCGATTATGCCGGCGAAGATGCCGCGCTGCCGTGGCGGTTCTGGATAGCAGGCACCAAATGGAAAAGCCCGGCGAAGTAACCTTCGCCGGGCTTTAAAACTGACTCGAAAAATGCTTGGGGGAGCAGATTTACATATCAGGATTACCCTGCATCATGCCCTGCTGGCTGCCCATCATTTCTTCGGCAATGCTTTGATATTTTTCTTGGAGTTCAGGGCTCATTTGCAGCGCCATATTAATTTCCTGGAAGCGCTCGACCTCCATATCATTTTCTTCAATTTTGGTAGTGATTTTTTCTTCAACGCCTTGTTGAATCACTTCCAGTTCTTCGATGACGCTATCAAAGTTTTCCATTTCCTCGTCGTCGACATCCATATCTTCCTGGGAATTGCCTTCCTGCATACCAGAAAGAATCTCGTTGAAGCGGTCAACCGACATTCCGGATTCTTCGACGAGTTCAATCATTTCGCCCTGGGCTTCATTCTGCACCTCTTGTGCATCCATGGTAACTTCTACAAAGTTACGCATTTCGTCGTCAGAAACCTCAATATCCGGCATTTCCTGCTGCATGTTTGGTGGCATTCCCTGTCCCTGTCCCTGAGCGTTAGCGGAAGTTGAAATACCAAGAAGCATGAAGCTCATTGCGATAATTACTGCGGTGATACGAATCATAGTATAAGAATCGATTACAATTTTAGATTGGTCTTGCTACAACTATAAAATTCCGGTTTAAGTATTCAGAAATTTTTTTTGTTTTATTTTTCTGATATGTCGCTTAGATGGTTAAAAGGCATCTTTGGAAGCTTTTGTTTTCCGTATTTAAGGCAACTTATGAGAACGGAAGCAGTAAATATATCGTTAAAAAACCCGATATTTAGTTGTTCAAACAATTAAATTACGAAATACGCAAACGATACTCTGCCGCAAGTGGTTACAGCATTATGTCTGATAACCAGGGCAATGCGCCTTTCAGGTTTATATTTCTTTCCATCCATAAAACAATTATTCCTATGAAACACCTATTTAAGATAACATTAAGCACAGTTATGGTACTCTTCAGCCTGTCTGCCCAGCCGCTTTTTGCCGACTCCGGCAGCGAAGCCACGGCCGCCGATCATCATAACGAAATGAAGTGGAACATCGACAACAACCACAGCAATATTCTGTTTAAGATCAACCATTTCTTTAACGAAATTCCCGGCACGTTCCACGATTTTGGCGTAGAAGTTATTTTCGACCCCGAAAACGCCGAGAACAGCGAGTTCGACATTGAAATTATGGTTGCCAGCGTAGATACAAATGTGCAGGATCGTGATGAGCATCTGCGCACCGACGACTGGTTCGATGCCCAGAGCTACCCAACCATGCACTTTCAAAGCAGTGATGTAGAGCAAGTGGGCGATAACCAGTATGTTGCCCGGGGCCAGCTGCGCATCAAAGATGTTACCCGCGAAATTGAGCTGCCGTTTGAGTTTCTGGGCGTGCGCGAGCACGTGATGCGCGAAAATACGCTGGTGGCCGGCTTGCACGGCAATCTCAGCATTAATCGTACTGACTTTGGTGTAGGTGTGGGCGATTTTGCTTCTACAGCAGTGGTTGGCGATGAAGTAAATATTGAAATTACGCTTCAAGTAAATAAAGATGCCGCATCCTGATACCGTTTTAGTAGCTTTTATCTCCCGAAATCTGTAGCACTCCGGGCTCCATCCTCCGGATAGCTACAGCATTTTTATTCTCCCTAAAGGCCGGTTTTTTGATTAAAACCGGCCTTTGTTTTTGGGCGGACAAAGCGCAGAACAACACGTCGGGCATTTTTGAGGAAGTGAAATCCTCGTTTGAAGACAAATTCAGGTGTCCATTTCCTAAAGGGAGCCTTCCGCCTCTACAAATCTTTATTTCTCCAGTAGCTTTACGCTGGCTCTGAACCGCCGTTTAACGTATTTCAGCGCGTTGTATAACTAAACTTATGTTAAGTATTGATTATAGAGCCGATCTTTTTTTTGCCATGATTTACCCTTCGGTTTTTGCGTGCTCAGGAAAGGCTTTTCGAAGAAGTTCTTTTTGCTCGGGCGTGAGATAT
>JBMCPG010000028.1:0-8968 GCA_048626035.1 Cyclonatronaceae bacterium | reverse complement strand
AAAGGTGATGTTACGCTGGGTTTTCCAATCAAAATTGTCGGGAATATTCAGATCTTCCATTACTACGGCCGAATCCTGCTCGCCGCCGGCAGAATTGGTAGGAGAGCTGCAGGCCATCAGCCCTGTAAATGCAAAAGATAAAAGGGCAAAAATGCTTAACCGTAAATTATTCATAGTAAAAGTAGAAAGGGTTATTATAAAGTGCGCTAATAACATAATTTATCGCTATATGCCATCTATGCTTTTTTCGACGAATCCCCCTTGTGCTTCGATGAATACCGTAGCCTTTGTCCCTATATGTACTTATACGGGATTGCTGAACGCCGTTTACAGCACTCCTGAAGCGTTTTACCCCATCCAGCCTTCGCGGTCGAGGCTGCGGTATTGCACGGCTTCTGCAATATGATGGGCGCGGATATCCTGGCTGCCGTCCAGGTCGGCAATCGTTCGGGAGACTTTCAGGATGCGGTCGTAGGCCCGGGCCGACAAGCCCAGGGCGGTCATGGCTTTTTTGAGAATGGCCGCGCCGGCTTCATCCAGCCGGCACATTTGCCGTACCATGCGCGAACTCATCTGCGCATTCGAATGTACGTGCATGCCCAGAAAACGCTGCTGCTGGATTTCCCTACAGGCCACTACGCGCTTGCGGATAGAAGAAGACGTTTCCCCGCGGGCTTTTTGGCTCAGCTCTTCAAAACTGACTTTATTGACTTCCACATGCAGGTCGATGCGATCGAGCAGCGGCCCGCTTATTTTGCTGAGGTAGCGCTGCATCTGCACCGCGCTGCTGCCTTCGGGGTCGGCCGGGTCGTACCAGTCGCCCGATGGCGAAGGATTCATTGACGCTACGAGCATAATTTTACTTGGGTAGCTGACCGTCATGCGGGCCCGGGAAATCGTAACGGCCCCGTCTTCGAGGGGCTGCCGCATTACTTCAAGGGCTTTGCGCTGAAATTCCGGCAGCTCATCCAGAAATAGCACGCCGTTGTGCGAGAGCGATATTTCACCGGGCATGGGAATGCTGCCCCCGCCTACCAGCGCGACATCCGAAATGGTATGATGGGGCGCGCGAAACGGACGTTGTGTTACCAGCGCGTGCCCGTTGCGCATCAGGCCGGAAACCGAATGTACTTTAGTGGTTTCTAAAGCTTCATTTAGCGAAAGAGGCGGCAGAATACCGGGCAGCCGCCGTGCAAGCATGGTTTTTCCAGACCCCGGCGGACCTACCATCACCATATTATGCCCTCCGGCGGCGGCGACTTCCATGGCGCGTTTTACGTTTTCCTGCCCCTTCACATCGCAAAAATCTTCGGCCTGTACGCCGTCCGGCTCCTCAAAAAACTGGGAAACATCAACATGAGTGGGCTGCAGCTCATCGCTTCCATTCAGCCATTTCATCACGTCTTTAAGGTGGGTGCAGCCAATCACCTCAAGGTTTTCCACCACGGCGGCTTCCCGCGCGTTTTGTTGCGGCAGCAGCAAATGGGTGAAGCCTTTCCGGGCGGCTTCCACGGCAATCGGCAGCACGCCTTTTACCGGCCGCAGGCTGCCATCGAGGGCGAGTTCGCCGAGCGCCACGGTTTTGGGCAGGCGATTGTTCCGCAGTTGGGAGGAAGCGCCGAGAAGGCCAATGGCAATCGGCAAATCAAATGCGCTGCCTTCTTTGGGCAGATCGGCCGGGGCCAGGTTTACGGTAATCCGCTTGCGCGGCACGTGTCCGCCGGCCGATTGTATGGCCGCTTCGATGCGGTCTTTGCTTTCGCTTATGGCCCGGTCGGGCAGACCCACGAGCGAATAATAGGGCTGCCCGCCCAAAACATGAACTTCAACATCTATAATATGGGCATCAACGCCGAAAGTAGTGGCGCAAAAGGTGTGTGCAAGCATGAGGATAAACGATTAGGTGAAGCGTATTTTGACCGGGAACGGCCGGTGGCCGGGAGCGCAAAACGCATCATTTTGGTTTTCTTTTCGTATGATGAGTGTTGTATTCTCAAAACCTTACACTTTTTCCGGCCGGGTTCTGAAATTATTCCGGGCCGGCTGTATGAAATCGCAGGCCATCACGCTGCCGGAAACCCCTTTTTTTCATTCCAATCCCCTTTATCATGTCTGACCAAACGTCTGATCCTCATACCGAATCCGCTTTCGAGCGCATCCGCCTTACCGGCGAAAATATCCTTTCCGAACTCAAAGCCATCATCGAAAAAGGCAATGCCCAACGGCTTATTATGAAAAACGCCGAGGGGAAAGTGCTTTTTTCGACCTCCCTGACGCTCGGGGCCGGCGGCGCGGCTGGCTTTATGCTCCTGCACCCGCTGCTCGCAACCGCAGCCAGCCTGCTCATGATGTACAACAACATCCAGGTATTTGTAGAGCGGGAAACCGAAGGCGGCGATGAAAACGAAATAGAAATCGACGACGACAGCGCCCCCGATGCCACAAAAAGCCCTTAAAACCGGGCGGTTCTTCGTATATTGAAGGTTTAACATTTCATAATTTACTCTTTAAATTTCAGGATAAACGCAAATTTATGGCAAAGCCTAACGAACCGTTTGAAATGCCGGAAATTCCGCCGGAGATCAAGATGCTTCAAAAGCACGTGTTCAAAATTTTGATCGGTCTGCTTGTACTCGTTGGCCTGTGGACTTCGGTACAAACTGTTGCCCCGGAAGAAGAAGGTGTTATTTTAATGCTTGGCCAATACTCCCGAACGGTACAGCCGGGGCTCAGCTTTATCGCGCCCTTCGGGATAGAGCAAATTTTTAAAATTCCCGTACAGCGCCAGCTTAAGCAAGAATTTGGCTTTCGCACAGTCGAGGCCGGACAGCGCTCGACCTATGAAAAAGCGCCCTATCGCGACGAATCCCTGATGCTTACCGGCGATTTGAATATTGCCGACGTAGAATGGGTCGTGCAGTTTCGCATCATCGATTCCTACGAATATTTGTTTCGGGTGCGCAACGCCGACGAAACGCTTCGGGTGATGGCGGAATCGGTAGTGCGCAAAATTGTGGGCGACCGCACCGTAAACGAAGTGCTTACCGTGGGCCGCCAGGAAGTGGCCACACAGGTAGAGGAGCTGCTTCAGCAAATGTGTGATGAATACGAAAACGGCATCCGCATCGATCAGGTAGTTTTGCAGGACGTAAACCCGCCCGATCGGGTAAAAGACTCCTTCAACGAGGTGAACCAGGCCCAGCAGCAGCGCGAAACGCTTATTAACCAGGCCGAATCGGAGTATAACCGTGAAGTGCCCCGCGCCCGTGGGGAAGCCGAAGAAACCATTCAGCTGGCCGAAGCCTACGCCCTCAACCGTGTAAACGATGCACGAGGCGAAAGCGCTCGCTTTAACTCCGTCTTTGAAGCCTACGTACTTGCTCCTGAAGTAACCAAAACCCGTTTATATCTGGAAACCATGCAGGAGATTATGCCTCAGCTCGGTAGTAAAGTGATTGTGGATGAAAACGGCAATAACGTATTGCCGCTGCTCAACCTCGACCAGGTGCGCAGCCAGGGAGGGCAAAACTGATGAAAAATTTCATTCTTATCGGTAGCCTCGTTGTGTTGTTCATCATAGGTTTGAACAGTGCCTTTGTCGTAGATGAGCGCGAGCAGGCGATTGTAACCCAGTTTGGTAAACCCGTGGGCGATCCGATTACCGAGCCGGGCCTTCACTTTAAGATTCCCTTCATTCAGGTCGTGCAGTTTTTCGACCGGCGCTTTCTGGAGTGGGACGGCGACGCAAACCAGATTCCTACCAGCGATAAAAAGTTCATTTTCGTAGATACTTTTGCCCGCTGGCATATCACCGATCCACTGCAGTTTTTCCTGCGTCTGCGCGATGAACGCGGGGCACAATCCCGCCTCGATGATATTCTCGACGGCGAAACCCGAAACGCGGTGGCCAGCAACGAACTTATTGATATTGTACGCTCTACCAACCGCGAGCCCGAAGTTACTGAAGATGTATTTGAGGATATCGAAACGCTGGAAGAGATTAGGGTAGGCCGTGAGGCTATTGAAGCCATCATTCTTGAGAAAGCCAACGAGCGCGTTTCGGATTTAGGCATTGCCGTGCTCGATTTTCGCATCAAACGCATATACTATGTAGATGAAGTCCAGGAAAATGTGTTTGAGCGCATGATTTCCGAGCGGAAGCGAATTGCCGATCAGTTCCGTTCGGAAGGCGAAGGCGAAGCCCGCATTATTCTGGGTGAAAAAGAGCGCGACCTGGCCCAGATCCGTTCCGAAGCGCGCCGGGAAGCCGAAGAAATCCGGGGTCGCGCCGATGCTGAGGCTACCCGCATTTATGCAGATGCCTACAACCAAAACCCACAATCGCGCGAGTTATATGAATTTCTGCGTACCATGGAAGCATTTGAAGAAACCATGGACGATAAAACCACCATCATTCTCTCGACCGACAGCGATTTCTACAAATTCCTGTCCAGCCCGGATAACTGAGTTCGCTCCTGTAGCGCATCACATCACAAAAAAAGCAGCACCGGAACCTCCCGGCGCTGCTTTTTTTATTCTATATTATACATACAAGAAAAGGTGATGGCATCCCTGCCTTTTCGCATATCTCCTTTTATCCCTGCCCAATACCTTTCATGATGTTACGCATCCTGCCCCGCGTTTTTGCTCCATTGCTGCTCTGTTTGCTCTGCGGTTTTGTCTTTTTAACCAGCTGCGAAACCAGCGAAACTCCCCGCTCAGCGGCATCGGCCGAAGAACCGGCCGCAGAAGCCGAACGTGCCCGGGGAAAAGCCAACACGGCTATGGGCTTGTACTATGATGTGCTGCACGGCAAAGCCGAAACATCCCGGCTCGCAGAAGCACGCCAGGCCCTCGAAGAAGCCCGCGCGCTCCAGCCACAAAACCCGCGCATCGAAAAAGACTACGTTCAGGTGCTTCTGGCAATGGGAGAAACCGGGCAGGCCATTGAAATCTCCGAAGCGCTGCTCGAGGAGGATGAAAGTTATCTCATCAATCATGCGATGATACTCGACCGCTACCGCAGTTTTGAAGCCGCCCGGCCCTACTATGAAGCCTACACCAATCAGCTTGAGGCCCGCGTAGATGCACAACAGATAAGTGCTGAACGCCTTGGGGAGGGCATCACCCTGGCCATCGGGCTGCTGCTTATGGAGGAAGATGAACAGGCCTACGACTTAATCGATACCCTACAGCAGCGCCATCCCAGTGCGCGTATATGGGGCGATTATCTGCATTTGCAGCGCCGCGAATTTTCCAAAGAAGATTACCTGCACGATATTTATCCTGAAGTAGAGTAAGCAAACCCGCCCTTATTTAAGCTGAATGCGGGCCCGGGCCTCATATTTATAGCTCAGAATGGAATACAAGCGGGGATTTTCGATATCCAGCTCCTGCTGCGAGCGCTGGGAGCCGGTACGGCCGCCGCTTACCGAGCCGGTTTGCCCGCGCGGATCGCTGGCATCTACAGTACGGTAGCCGACCGTTTCGCCGGTAATTTCTTCATAGCTCAGCGGCTCAATTTCAAAATCGACGTTAAACGTGCCGTTGCTGTTGGGAATAACGGCAAAATAATCTTCGTCGCCATCATCTATGGGGATACGTACTTCGATGGACATCACCCGGCTTTTTTCGCTCATGCCCACGCGAATGCCGTTGGCTTCGAGCTGCTCCATACTTACCTGTACCGGGCGTATGCGGTCATCTTTATTGCTGCGCCGGATGAGCTGCACGCGCTCGCGCATCTGCGCCTCGGCCCGTTCTACCAGATCGGCGTTGCGCGGCAGATTTTCCCAATTCGGGTTTTCCAGATAGCTTTTCCGTGCGCCGGGAACATCGCCCAGCGCGCTCACAATACCCACGGGAAACACGATACCAAAGGCACGGCGGAAAGTCGCATCGCTATCGATATAGATGCGCAAGCCATGATCGCGGGCCTGTTGCCAGGTGCGGTTATTGCGAAAATTAACGCCGATGTACACGAAATCGTCGTCGTTGCTAATGGCTACATCAAACTGATCGGAAACTTCGTTGCGGATGGAGCCGGACGGCCAGTCGTCGAAATCGCCGTCGATTTGCAGGGGCGTGGCTGCACGGCTGCTTTCTACTTTTTTGGAAGAACTGCACGCGCCCGAAATAACGAGCAAGACTAAAACTACAGGCAGAAAAGCCCGGTAAGCAGGGGTTGAGCACCCGGAAAAGCGAAACATCATAGAAAAAATAAAATTAGAAAATAGAAAAGCCCGCCGCCGCACGCTGCGAAATCGGCCGGAAAGGCACTAAAAATACTGTAAAAGTGTTATCTTTGCACTTGCTTAAAATATGATCTGCCCGGCGTTTGTAAAAATTCTGCCTGTCGGGCAGATTGCTGTCCGGCAGTGCTTTGGACGCTGCCCGAACGGCTCCGTGTTATAGCAATACAACGGATGCAGGCGCATCTGTTTCACTTATATCCAACTTTAAACGAGTTTTATTATGCAATTTGGATTCGGAATCGGTCCTGATACCTCATGGATGCGAAAAGAATTAACGGATTTGGGCGTGAAGGAAGCAACCACGCCCGAAGAAGTCGAAAACGTGATGGCCAGCACGCAGGACGGCACCATGCTGCTAATCATCAATTCCGTGTGCGGCTGTGCCGCCGGGAACGCGCGGCCGGCGGTGAAAATCGCCCTGGAAAACGACAAGCTGCCCGACTACATGTACACCGTATTTGCGGGTCAGGATAAAGAAGCTACGGCGCGGGCGCGGGAATTTTTCGCCGAATATCCGCCCTCATCCCCTTCCTTCGCCTTTTTCAAGAATGGCGAAATTAAGGCCATGATTCCCCGGCACCGCGTCGAGGGCCGCTCGGCCCGGGAAGTTGCCGACGACCTGACGATGGTGTTCAACGCCTTCTGCGAAGAAAAGCAGGAAAGCTGAGTTACTACCGTCTTCTTTAGCTACAAAAAGCCCCGGCAGATCTTTTTTGCCGGGGCTTTTTTTATTTACTCAGGCGGGTGCTTTTCCGCCAAAATAGCTTCCAGCCGCCGGGCCAGGCGTTCGGAAAGACGCTTTCGGCTAAAATGCTGCTCTATAAACGGGCGGGCCGCCTGCTTCAGGGAGCGCAGCCGCTCCGGGCGGGCTTTCAAATCGAGAATAGTTTCGGCCATTCCGCGAAAATCGCCGGGAGGCAGGGTGATGGCCGCCTTGCTCCTGGCGCCGATCTCGGCCAGGGTCCCGCTTCCGAGCGTAATGACGGGCACGGAGCAGGCCAGATACTCGTAAAACTTCACCGTAACGATAGATTCGAACGCTTTAACATTATGCACCGGATTCAGACCTACATCAAACGTATTGATGTAATCCGGAATATGTGCGTGGGGCTTGAGGCCTATCCAGCGGAGATTGTCGGGCTTATACTGTTCTATGAGGGCATTCAGCCTATGCCGCTGACTGCCATCGCCTATGATTACAAATTCAATATCCGGATCGTGTTGACAAGCCACAGCCGCCTTTATGACGGCTTCAAGATCATGGATGATGCCGACAGAACCCACGTAGCCGACGCGAAACTTGCCCGGTGCCTTTTCCAATTCCTTCACCGGAGCATGGGCGACTTTGCCGGGGAAAAAATGGGTTTCGTCCGCCCCGTTGTGTACCACAAAGGTATGGCTGTCGGGCTGGGTTTGTTTCACGATCTCCTCTGCGGCTTCGGTTACCAGAACCGTGAGGGTGGCGCTTTTATACAGCCAGCGCTCCAGGGCCTTGGAAAAGCGATAAAAAAGCGTTTTAGACCGGAACAGCCCGCTGCCCAGCCCGGCATCCGGCCACAAATCGCGCACTTCAAACACCCACGGGATTCCGGAAAGCCTGGAAAATACGGCCCCGGTGAGCGCGGCTGAAATCGGAGGGCTGGACACGTAAATAAGATCATACTGCCGGGGATGACGAATGAGGTGCCAGAGACTGCTGAACACAAAGCTGCCAAAAAGCAGCAGTTGCTGCTTCATATTTTCCCGCGCCGTAGCATACACCCAGACCTGCTGCACATGTATGCCATTTTTAATTTCGCTGTGCCGCCATTTGCCGCGGTATAAACGGCTTACTTTTCCTGTAGGATAGCTGGGAAACTCGCACAGCACATCTACCTGCCAGCCGCGCTCCGCAAAATGCTGCGTAATAGCCTGCGCCCGTGTAGCCCCGGCTCCGGTTTCCGGAGGAAAGTACTGCGTGATATAAAGAATTTTCATGAAAGCCGCGGATTTCCCCGATTCACACAGGGCGAAAGAAGAGCTGATTTATGGGCTGATGACAGCATATTGGCAAAATTCAGTCGGTTTTCCGCAATAAGATATAGAATGCAGATGGGAGTTATAAATTTTTCGAAAGGTATCATTACGCGCTTAAAGCTCCAATGCCGGATTCGACCGAATATAGTTAAATATGTACTTAGCTTTCGCAATGCGCGATTTTTCCAGAAAAAAGGTTCATCAGTCATAATTTGGATGCAAATGCTAAATATACTGCTTCTCCCTTGATGTGCGAAAAAAGTGGAGCTGACTAAAGACGGCGGATCGGAGACCGGGGAAATCAGGGCTTCCTGCGTGCGATGTTATAGCATCGTCCTTAATACATGAGATTGAACAGGCATGGTTTCATTCAGCAAACAATTTTGCTGTGGCCGCTTCTCCGCTTGTCGTGACGAACATCTCAACTAATTTTGATGTATGATACAAGAGCGTTTGAAACCAGAAGCAATATTTCTATTTTAAGCAACTGCACGGTTCAATCCTGCTGTAATGGTCTTGTACTCTACTTAAACATCTGTTAATAATGGCATTATTTTAGCGGTCTGCCCTGATGGGGCTGGTCTTTTTATTTCTGATTTTGATCGTCCACACCTATCCTGTTTCTGCACAACAGTTTCCACGTGAAGATGATCGCCAGACAACAGACCGGGTCAGGCCCATTCAGACGACTCCTATTG
>JBMCPG010000027.1:0-9155 GCA_048626035.1 Cyclonatronaceae bacterium | reverse complement strand
CGGCCCCGGGAAAGGAGGCGGCGCAACACGTTCCGTGGAATGTATGGGCGGATGAAGCGAAAAAATCTGCCGCGCACGCCCATTCGCTGAAATGCCTGACCAGCTTTCTGGCAAATAGCGAGGGCATCAAAAATATCCATCAGCAGCTTCAGAAAACAAAAGCGCTGGAGTATCTGCATGAGCATTACAGCCCCTCCGGCTTCTTCTTAATTCGCTACGATACTGAAGGCCAGCACGCGGTTCCGCCGGCCGACGAAAACGGCTCCGGCGTGCCCGACCGGGTGGAGCTGGTGGCCGCCGCCGCCGAGCAGGCCGCCGCTTTTTACACCACCGAGCTGGGCTACCGGAGTCCGCTTGGAAATCAGCAGGCCTATGTGATTTATCTGCGTGATCTGGACTTTTACGGCTTTACCACCGAAGACGAAAACGGCGGGCTGTACACGCTCATCGACAGCCGCTTTGATTTCATACCCGAAGATGCCAACGATGCCGAAAATCCGGCGGAAGGTGCGGCGCAGATTACCGTAGCCCACGAGCTTTTCCATGCCGTGCAATATCGCTATAACGCCTGGAACGGCCCCTCCGGAGCCACCGCATGGCTGGAAATGGATGCCGTAACGGCCGAGAATCAGGCCTTTCCGGACATCAATGATTACCTCAATTTTCTGGATGCGGATTCCATATTCCGCCGGCCCTCGCAGTCCACGCCGGTAGCCTACGCCCACGCCACCTGGCTGATGTTTTTCACCGAGGCCTTTTCGCCCGATATCCTGCGGCACGTCTGGCAGCGAATTGCACAGCAGCCGGACCTGCCCTATGAAACAGCTCTCCGCCAGGAAGTCGAGGCCCGCGGGCAGGAATTCAGACATGCGCTCACCCACCTGCATCTGTGGCATTTTGCATCCGGCAGCGGGGCGCGTTCAGGTTTCGGCTTTCCCGATGCCGGCCGCTACCCCGATTCTTTTAAAAACACGGAGCGCATCACCCTGCCCGACGAGGCCTTTTCCCTGCGCAGCATTGCCCCGCTGGCGGCCAATTATTACATCATTTCGCCCGAAAATCCGCCGGATGCAGAAATCCTGACGGCCTTTTTTGCCGATGCGCCTGAAACCGGCCTCGGCCTGCTGGCATATTTTGAGGATGGCAGCATAGATACGCAACTTGTTGATCCGCCGGAAAACGAAACCGCTCCCAGCGCCGCGCCACAACCGCAGCTTACGGCTACCGGCTGGAACTGGGAAGAGATTGAGCATCTGGGGATAGTAGTCATTAACGCCGGATTTGAAGAAGAAGGCAGCCGGCTGCATCAGCTTTTAGCGGGGCAGAACGCCCCGGCAGGCGAAGCGGGCAGCATTGAGCAGATTTTGTATGGTGATGCGCTCCAGAATGGGGTTGTTTCCGAGGGTGATGCGGCGGCTTTGTTGCAGCACAGCAGCGCCGAATCCTACGGAGAATTAGGGCTTGCGGGGCGTTATGCCGCCGAGGTAAGCGCCAACGCCGGGCTTACGGCCTACGATGCCGGCCTCATTTTCCGGCGGGCCTCCGGTTTTATGGAGGCCTTCCCGGCCGATGCCAACCAAAGCGGTTTCGGCCCGGATATATCTGATTTCGGCACCAGTAAATTTGGGGAAACGGCCGGAATCAGGGCCGCATCACAAGCTGAAATTCAGCTTTCTTTGGAGCATGAGGCGTTTTATCAGGGGGAAGAAGTGGACGTTGAGCTATGGGTAAGCGGGCTGCCGGCGGCGGCGCTCTCGGCCGGGCTGGAGTTTTACTATCCGCCCGGACTCATCGAATTCAGCGGTCTGGGAAGCGGCGATGAGCAGTTTAGTGAAGTCATTTACCGTTATGATGAACCTGAACCCGGCCGCATCCGGCTTGCATGGGCTACCAATGAATGGAGCGGCGACGGGATGATCGGCCGGTTGCGTTTTCAAATTATGCAATCCGGGAGCGCGGAGCTTATTCCGGTATCGCTGTTGTTAAACGAATGGGAAGCCGGGGCTGGCTATGACTATACGCTGGAGGCCGCCGCCTTTGAAGTTGATCCGCAGCCGCCGGTAAGCGCTCCTACTGTGGATAGCAGGCCGGAAGCACCCGGCAGGGTTCGCTTGCTGCCCAATTATCCCAATCCGTTCAATGCTCAAACCACGCTTGCTTTCGAGCTCCCGGCCGCGGCTTCGGTGCAGCTCCAGCTATTCGATATTACTGGCCGGCCGGTTGCCCGTTTGCTTTCCGGCGATACATTCGGGCCGGGCGTGCACACCGTTAGCTGGAATGCCAAAAACGCAGCCTCTGGAATTTATATCGCACGGCTGTTGGTACGCCCGCGGCCGGGAGGAGCAACGCTGCGCCTGAGCCAGCGCATTAGCCTTGTAAAATAAGCGTTCCGCTTTGTTAACTGTGAGACAAAGACATAAAGCAGCGAACCCAGTGGCTTTCAATAGCTGTTCAAACAGCTAAAAAAGCCAATTTTAATTAGAAATTGGGCGGGTCGTTGCTTAAATTTATATATCATAATAGAAAGCTTTGATAAACCAAGAGATTTGGTCGTATTCAATGCCGAACCCAGAACACCCCTCATATAGCCATGCTGTTTGTGGATTTAGTTCTTGTTACCAGGCAGAAAACGGGCAAATAAATACTACTGCAAGGCTTTTCGATATTTATGCATAAAACAGGCGTATCAGTATTAACAGTGTATAACTAATTAATCAATGAACTGCTTCGCCGTTGTTTATAGTCGTTTAATACCCTAAAATAGATCTTGTTTTTTGAAGCTCCGGGCCATCATATTTTTACTTTCGTACCTGTTGCTGCTGCTGCAGCCGGTGATGCCCATGCTCGATTATCAGCTTAATCGGGGCTGCTTAAGCGATTTGTTCGATTTAAACTCCCGAAGCGGGCTGTTGTGCAGCTGCCCGGCAGAAATGCAGGGGCAGTATCCGCCCGCGTCTTCGGAATTTACTTTGCTGAAAAGCCCTGTTTCCACGGCTCTCGATTCCATCTACGGCATAGCGAAAACCGGACTATCGGCGACCATAGCCCCCTCGCCCTCCGATGATGGCCTTCCTTCGGCCCTCCCGGCTTTGCTCGATTTAGATACGCACGCCGTTTTCCTGCCGCTCGTGCAGCCGGTGCTTTTGCAGCGCTTTGCCCAAAAACTTATTCCGGAATCTGAACCCATCATCTTGCGGGCACAGACGCGGCCCGACACTGCTATTTTACCGCCTCGGGCCAGCGGTTTGTAACTTCTCATTACACAGCGGATTTAACGTTTATTTTCACAAAGCATGGCGCTATGTGCCAGGATATTTTACCTGCCATAGATGCTGCGCTGCCAGGCCTTTCCGGCCGTACCAACATTAAAAGCCCGGCCGGCAAGCTGCCCCTTCTACTCCGCTCTCCTATACTTTTAACTTTTATTTATGCTTTACATCGCCTCCTCAGGGCCGCTCTTATTACAAGAAAACATCAACGTGAGTTTCGGTATCTGGGTATTGCTGATCTTATCACTGGTAATTATTGTAGGTGGTATCGGTTTGTTTATATACGCCTACCTTACCGGGCAGTTCGATGACATCAACAAGGGAGCACAGCTTCCTTTTGATGAAGAAGAGCCGGCTGGCCAGCGCACCGATCAGATTTTCCGCGACGATACCGACAATCTTGGCAACGTCCCACCCGGCGAAGAAGAGCCTTCCGAAAAAGAAGAACAAAAAAAATGAAGCGCTTTTTTTCTATTATCGATTTCCTGCAATTTTATAACCCTACACTTAAGCACGTATGAGCACGCAACACGAAGATCAAATTGATGCAACGCCGCAGTCTATTCGTTTTTTAGACGAAAAAGCACGAAATGTGGTTTTATTTTTGATGCTTTCAGGAGTCTTCTGGCTTCTGTTTGGTTCCATTCTGGCTATTCTGGCTTCTCTGAAAATGCACCTGCCCGACTTTCTGGGAGAGTGGTCGTTTCTGACTTTTGGCCGTGTCCGGCCCCTTCATCTTAACACCATGGTCTATGGATGGGCCTCTATGACGGGCGCCGGGGTTGCGCTCTGGCTGCTGAGCCGGATTCTGAGGGTCGCCGTTCCCATGCGGCCCTACATTGCCGGGGTTACGGTCATCTGGAATATCATAATGCTGGTCGGCAGTGTTGAAATTCTGGGCGGAAATTCCCGCGGCATCGAGTGGCTGGAATTTCCAAAATATGTGATGGTTGTGATTGTCTGGTGTGTGGTCGTAATCGGCATTGCCGGGCTGCTGATGCTCTTTAACCGCAACGTGAAAACCCTCTACGTTTCGGTCTGGTATCTGATTGCCGCCTTTCTGTGGTTTCCCTTGCTTGGCGCCGTAGCCGTACTTCCTATTTTCGATACCCCCACGGTGCAGGCTGGCATGAACTGGTGGTATGCCCACAACGCCCTCGGGTTATGGTTTACGCCCATCGGCCTGGCGGCGGCCTATTACTTCATTCCGAAGGTGGTTGGCCGGCCGATTTACAGCTATGGTTTGTCCTTGCTCGGCTTCTGGGGTTTGGCGCTGTTTTACAACTGGAACGGATTTCATCACCTCATTGGCTCTCCGCTGCCTACCTGGTTCGTAACTATTTCTGTATCCGCAAGTGTGATGATGATTATCCCGGTTGTGGTAGTTGCCGTAAACCATCACCTTACCATTGTCGGATCTTTCAGCGCGCTTAAATACTCGCCTACGCTGCGTTTCGTGGTTTTTGCCGCCATGAGCTATACGTTTGTGAGTTTGCAGGGAAGTGTACAGGCTCTGCGCTCGGTGAATGAGGTGATTCATTTCACTCATTTTGTGATTGCCCATGCCCATATCGGTATGTATGCGTTTGTAACGATGATGCTCTTTGGCGCTTGCTACTATATTGTGCCGCGGCTCACCAACTGGGAATGGCAGTCGCACCGGCTGGTGAAATGGCATTTCTGGCTGGCGGCGATCGGCATACTGCTCTATGTGGTTCCGCTTCAGGTTGGCGGTATCCTGCAGGGGCTTAGCATGAACAACCCCGATGCAGGCTTCACGGACTCGACTATTCTGACCATTCCGTATCTGATTACCCGCTCGGTAGCGGCGTTTATGCTCACGGCCAGCCACTTTATCTTTGCTTATCTGATGATCCGTATTGTAGCTAAAGTAGGCATACGCCCCGCTGCACCGGCCAAATGGCAAGGCAAACCAGCTCTTCAGGAAGCCTGACTCTAACTCTTCAATTTTATTATTATGATACGCAACTGGATCTTACTTTTTGGAATTGTAGCCGTGTTTGCCACGGCGATGGTTGGACTCACCATTCTTCCTAAGATGGTCGTGGATGAGCGCGCAGAAGCTCCCGATTACGCCAACACCTTCGAAATTGTGAAAGGCCACGAAATTTATGTGCGCGAAGGCTGCATTTATTGCCATAGCCAGCAGGTGCGCCCGCAAGGCTTTGGTGCCGACTTCGACCGGGGCTGGGGCCGGGCCTCCGAAGCTGAAGACTACCGGCAGCTCACTCCGCATAACCTGGGCACTATGCGCACCGGGCCCGATCTTTCTAATATCGGCGAGCGGCAGCCCAGCGAAGACTGGCATCTGATTAATCTGTATCAGCCGCGGGCGCTTAACGATCATACCATTATGCCGCCGTTTCCCTGGCTGTTTGAGGTCATCAGCGAAAATGCCCGCCCCAATGAAGAGGGCCTGCAGCTTCCGGAGCGCTACCGCATTCCCGGAAAAAAAGTTGTGCCCACCGAAGAGGCAAAGTATTTGGTCGCTTATTTACTCTCTTTAGACCAAAACCCGCCGGGCGTGGAGGTAGAAAATTGATGTACCATGTTAACTCCATCCTTTTATTGTGAAGCTTCTTTACCAACAGACCTTTATTTTGATTCTATTTAGATATGGCAGATAATAAAAATAAACAAAAAGAGACGGGCACCCGGGACGAGTCATTCCGCGATTCCGGCGACGACCGCACCATAGAGCAAATTCACTCAGCAGCTATGCGGGAACGTCCGTTGCCGGAAGAAGGCAACGAGCGAGGCCCCTGGTGGATGTATGCCGTAATTATTTGCACGCTTGCCTTCGGTTTTTTCTATATGGGCCGTTATCTGGGCGAAGTTTCCGACCGTGCCCATGTGCTCTATATTCAAGCGGAAGGGGAAGCAGAGGAAGAGGAAGAAGAGGAGTTTGATCCTATTGCCGAAGGGCAGCGGGTGTACACACGGGTGTGCCAGGCCTGCCACCAAAGTAACGGCGAGGGGGTTCAAGGCTCATTTCCGACGTTAGTTGGCGCCGAATGGGTGGTCGATAAGCCCGACAATGCCGTCAAAATTGTGCTCAACGGCCTGCAAGGCGAGCTTGTGCGCGACGATGCTACCTACAACGGCGTGATGCCTGCTTTCGACAATCTCAGCGACCAGGAAATTGCCGCGGTTGTAAGTTATATCCGTGATTCTTTTGGCAACGATGCCAGCGAATATCCCGAGGAGCGGGTTACTCAAATCCGCGAACTTACGTCCGACATAAGCGGAGCGTATGATGAAGCTCAGGTGCTGGAAACGGCCGAAGAAATTGCTCCGGAATTAGAAGAAGACGCGCCGGAAATTAATTAAATCTCAGCTTTTATATCATAAGAAAGGCCGCTCCGGAACTTCCGGGCGGCCTTTCTATTTTGGCAAAACTATGAAAATCGGCGCTGGTATTCAGGCAAATTTTAAGCTGAAACGGTGCAGCTGATCGAAGGCTTTCTGGCGATCAATAAGCATATCGATACCCTTGGCCCAGGGGTAGCCCATAAGAATAAGCTGCATCACAAAGGCATCAAAGCGGATGTTCATCGTCAGCGTAATGCCTACATGCATGGCAATGGTGGCCGTGAAAATATAGACCCGGAGTTTTTTGAACCACATCATAAAGCCAAAAAACTCGGTGAGCAGGCCAATAATGAGAATAAGCGTGGCAATCCAGACGTAGTCGAAGGCCAGGGTTTGCAGCAGGTTAAACTCGAACTCGCCAGTGCGCGATAAAATATCCACGCTTTTTTCGGACATCCACATCCACAGATGCCGTCCGTCGGCCCAACTCATGCCCGTGCCTACAAACTTGCTGATGGCCGCCGACGTATAGCCCAGCCCGCCAAAAAAGTAGATAAAGCCGAGGGTGAAGCGGCGCATCATCAGTGGGTTCGAATAACATACATGCGCCACGGCAAAGGCCAGCAGGGAAAAGCCGATTAAATTGGCACTATGCGGAATTTCGCCAAGCGAAAAGCGCACCACATATTGCCAGTGAAACAGCAGCATGGCCACCGGATACACGATTTTAGGAGCAATGCGCATAAACCCGAGCAGCGATAAGCCAGTGATGAGAACCCCGTTCCAGACCGCCAGATCGGTGCCAAACATGAAGGATACATCTATATAATTGGCCAGGCCCAGCGGCAGCACCACTTCGCTGATTCGTGATACGTACAGCCCCCAGTAAAAAGCGTGGTAGATAACCTGAGCAACAATGAAAAGCTCGAAAATTTTGAAAAAAATGACTTCGCCAGGTGTTTCTTTTTTGTTGAAGTCGAACAGATTTTGGGACAGATATTGAAGCATGGGGCAGTAAAAATAAACTACGTGTGTAAAAAATATGGGGGCGGGAAGGAAAAGGCTCAGGGCGTAAAGCGAACGCTTTGGCGCGTTCCGGCCTCTTTACTGCTAAAAAAATAGGAATCGGGCAGAGTAGGGTTGGCAATACTTCCCTCGCCATCTATCATAAATAGCGGCACGGCCTGTATGGTAATATCATCGTTTTCATCAATATTTCCGCTCACTTTCATAATGAGCAACACCCGCTGTTCTTCTTGAAGCACACGGTCGCCAAACATGGTGCGCAGGGCCTCACGGCGGCCATCGGTCCAGTTTTCGGTTTTGGAAACGAAGTTGGAAAAATCTATGGTATCGATGCCTTCATTCTGAAGGGCATACGGCTGGCCGGGCATCTCGCGGAAGGATGTACTTTCCCAGAAGCCGGCTTCTGCGGTTTGCTGCGCCTCCCGCACGTCTTCGGTGATGTCGCGCACGGCGGCGCGGGTCCAGGGTTTAGCGCCCTGCGAAAACATGGGATAAATGCTGAAGGGCCAGAATTCGCCCTCATGCGATGCCACAAGAAGCCCGTTTATGATAAAAACGATGAAAATGATTTTCATAGCCCGACGAAACGGGCCGCTGAGTTGTGTAGATTCCGAAGCCTGATTCATGTCAGTGCTGTAGGGGTGATGGTGGAAAAATGTATATCTAATATCTATGTTCAAAAATACTCAAAAGCCGGAAATACTCCTAATAAGCTAAGGTCGATTTACAGTTTTTGAAAACCCTGATCTGTCGTACTTTTCCTCTTTCTATTTTACATCAACATGTTCCCGGTTTTGTATTATGATGGCATCTGAATCCTTGTTCCGCCTTCTTTTGATGATTTTTGTTCTCGGCAGTCTGGCTGACCCGGCCCCGCGCGCTGCGCTGGCGCAGCCCGCCCCGGATACGGCCGGCGTGCACCTGGGGCAGCTGGAAATAGAGCACGCGGCCGCTTTTAGCAGCTCCGGGAATTTGCCCTGGTGGCTGCACGTGCACCGCGATGGGCGCTTTGGCCAGGGCCACGGCGGCTTTGCCTATACCGGCGTTCGCACAAGAACAAAAATGCCTTCTTATCGGGGCTTCACTCCTGTGCTTCATGCAGCCTTTTTTGGCCGATTCGATAATGATGCTACGCTTGTGTTTAATGAGGCGTTTGCCGAAATCCGCCGCCACACGCTCACGTTCTACGGCGGTTACCGCCCTGAACAACGCGGATTTACCTATGGCTCGCTTTCCACCGGCTCTATGGGGCTGAGCCGCAACGCCCGGCCGATGCCCAAAATCGGGCTGGAGCTGGACTATACTACCGTGCCTTTTACCGGCCGATTTGCCGAAGTAAAAGGCCATTTTGCCCATGGCTGGTTCGAAAGCGACCGATATACCAACGGCCCGCTGCTGCACGAAAAAAGCGGCTATATCCGCCTGGGCGGCGATCATGTGGTGAATTTTCACGCCGGACTCGTACACTTTGCTGTGTATGGCGGAAGTACCCCCGATTTTGGCGATAACCCCAGCGGATTCAGTGAT
>JBMCPG010000026.1:0-9195 GCA_048626035.1 Cyclonatronaceae bacterium | reverse complement strand
GCATAAACTCGTGGTTTCCCGCGCCCGCCGCGTGCAGCGTTTCCTGAGTCAGCCGTTTTTCGTGGCCCAGCAGTTTACCGGCCTGGAAGGCAAGTATGTGAAGATTGATGAATGCATTAAGGGCTTTAACATGATTCTGAACGGCGAACTTGATGATCTGCCCGAGAACGCGTTCTACCTCGTAGGCACTATCGAAGAAGCCAAAGAGAAGGCCGAGAAGATTATGGCCGAGGCCTGATCGGGCTCAACACCAGAAGCTTTTATCACCTTTACCCTACATCATTCTTAAAATGATACGAACACATATAATTACGCCTTACGGCAAGATCTTTGAAGGTCAGGCCACAGGCGTAAATCTGCCCGGCTCAGAAGGCGCGTTTGAAGTCAAAAAAAACCACGCCAGTCTTATGGCCATGCTCGATATTGGTAAACTGATTGTGCGCGGCGAAAATAGCAAAGAAAGCTATTTTACCGTGAATCGCGGTTTTGTGGAAGTCCATAATAATGAAGTTACCGTACTTACCGAAGCCGCCGAAAACGTCGAAGATATCGACGTAAATCGCGCCAAACGGGCCAAAGAAGAAGCCCAGCACGAGCTCGAAGAACAGAAGCAGAACAAGGCTAAGGCCCAGGAGCTTCAGAAAACCGAACTCGCGCTCAAACGTGCGATAAATCGCCTTAAGCTTGCCGACCTGAAATAAGGCGGCCGCTGCCGGAACCCATCATAAAAAAAAGCTCATCGGCAAATGCTGATGAGCTTTTTTTTATGATGATTTTTTGATTCAAAAACCAGCTTACTGCTTGAACTTGAACAGATTTTCTTCGCCAACTTTTTCCATCGCCTGACTCAACGCATAGGCGCTGTCGAACAATACGATAGGATTTTTTTCCAGATCGTAGGTTACGTGTGTGGAAAAAGCGTTTTTTAATTTATCTATGATGGCATCATCTTCGGGAAGCCATCTTGCATTATGATAGGGCACGCCGGTGTAGTTCATTTCTACGTTGTATTCGGCCATCATGCGGTGTTTTACGACCTCAAACTGAAGCACGCCCACCGTTCCCAGAAGCAGTTCGTTTCCCACGCCGTTGGGTACTTCAAAAACGTGCACTACGCCTTCTTCGGCAAGCTGCTTGAGGCCCTGCCGCAACTGTTTGCGCTTGAACGGATCTTTGGAATTGGCCTTGATAAAATGCTCGGGCGTAAACAGCGGAATCACGTCATATTTTTTCTTGTGGCCTTTGTAAATCGTGCTGCCAATTTTAAATTCGCCGGGGTTAAACAACGCCACAATATCGCCGGGATAGGCCTCTTCCAATAAGCTGCGGTCGTCGGCCATGAGCGTATGCGGAGAAGCCAGGCGGAATTTTTTATTTGAATCATCTACTTTTATTTCCATACCGCGCTCAAATTTGCCGGTTGCCACGCGCACAAAGGCCGTACAGTCGCGATGTTCAGGGTTCATATTGGCCTGAATTTTAAATACGAAGCCCGAAAACGGCTCTTCATAATCCCGCGCTTGTTCTTCGTTATCGACATACTTTTGCGGTTCCGGAGCCAGATGCTGAAAATGCTGAAGAAAGATATCCAGCCCGAAGTTGTTCAGCGCCGAGCCAAAAAACACCGGCGTGGCTTTTCCGGTGTTGTAGTCTTCCGGATCCATCTCGTGGTACTCATCTTTTACCAGCTCGCATTCCTCCAGAAACGCCTCCTGATACGTCTCCGAAATGGTGCTGTTGCGCGTGCCTTCCTCCAGCTCAAAGGTCTCCGTCTCGGCCAGATTTGCCCCGTGGTTTGATTTAATATACAAATGCAAATCACGATTGATGACATCATAAATGCCCTGGAAATCGGAGCCGTAGCCCAGCGGCCAGGTCGCCGCCACCGGATGGATGCCCAATTTCTGCTCAATATTGCTGAGCACTTCCAGCGGCTCCATGCCCGGCCGGTCGTATTTGTTCACAAACGTGATAACCGGAATGTTGCGTAGCTTACACACTTCAAACAGCTTTTCGGTTTGTTCCTCCACGCCTTTGGCCGAGTCAATCACCATGAGCGCGCAGTCGGCGGCCACGAGCGTACGCAGCGTATCTTCAGAAAAATCTTTGTGCCCGGGCGTGTCCAGCAGGTTGTATTTGATGCCGTCTTTCTCGAAGCGCATCACCGAGGAGGTAACCGAGATGCCGCGCTCCTGCTCAATGGCCATCCAGTCGGAAGCCGCGTGCCGCGCCGCTTTGCGCTGCTTGATCGAACCAGCCTCACGAATGGCCCCGCCGTAGAGCAGCAGCTTTTCGGTGAGGGTGGTCTTACCCGCATCCGGATGGGAAATAATAGCAAAGGTCCGCCGGTGATGCACCTCATCTAAAATGCCGGCCGACTTAGATTTTGTGTTGGGTTCGGAACTCATAACAGGAATTACATTAAATTGATTAGCCTTACAATATACGAAATTTAAATGCCGATATGTAGCCTGCGCGTTTCGTATGATGGCATCGCCTCCCCAAAGCTTTTGTTGGCAAATACGGCTTCAGATTGATATTATCCGGCATGATCTGATTCGACCTTCCCACAGGTGTTTTAAATGTGATAATTTATGAAACCAGTTCCGAAGTCCGCACACGTTCCGGAAGGAAGCCTGCTCTGGCAGCCCGCGCCTGAACAGCTCCGCCGCGCCAACCTCACCCGGTATATGCAGTGGCTCCAAAAAGAGCAGCGCATTGATGACCTTCTAATAGATGAAGAAATGTTAACGCCCGGTGCGCTTCCGGATGAAGCGCTCAGAACGCGCTTCGAACAGGCCTACCAAACGCTGTGGAAATGGTCGGTAGCCCGGCCCGAAGCCTTTTGGGAATCCCTCTGGATCTATTTTAAAATTCCGGCCAGAAGCTCGTATTCCTGGGTTTTAGCCGATGCCGCCATGCCCGGCGCACGCTGGTTTGAAGGCGCCCGGCTGAATTTTGCCGAAGCCGTATTCCGCATGGAGTCCCCCGCGCATCCGGCGCTTATTTTCCAATCGGAAACCCACAAGTATCAGGAAATATCGTGGAGGCAGCTACGGGGCGACGTAGCGCGGCTTCGCCGGTTTCTGAGCGCGGCAGGCGTGCAGCCGGGCGACCGCATTGCCGGCTATTTGCCCAACAGTCCGCACGCGGTTATCGGGATGTTCGCCGCCGCCAGCCTCGGCGCGGTCTGGTCCACCTGCTCGCCCGACTTCGGCGCGGAAAGCATCATCGAGCGTTTCAGCCAGATTTCGCCAGCGGTGCTCATCACCATTAACGGCTACAGCTATGGCGGAAAGCTCCGCGACTGCCGTCCGCAGGCCTCCGCTTTGGTAGAACAGCTCCCGGAACTGCGGCAGATCATCACCATAGACTATCTGCCCGATCAGTTTCCGCCGCCGGATTTTGGCCGTGTAAAAACTACCGATTGGGAGGCCATCACCCGGCCCAAAACTAGCCCTGCCCAAACGCCGCCACTTTCGTTTGAAGCCGTGGATTTTTCACATCCGCTGTGGATTCTGTACTCCAGCGGCACCACCGGCCTGCCCAAACCGCTTGTGCACGGGCACGGCGGCATGCTGCTCGAACACCTTAAATACATGGAATTTCATGCGGATGTGCGGCCCGGCGACCGCTTTTTCTGGTATTCTACTACCGGCTGGATGATGTGGAACGTGGTGCTCTCCGCTTTACTGCGCGGGGCAACAGCCGTACTTTACGACGGAAATCCCGCCTGGCCGAAGCCCGATGCGCTTTGGGAATTTGCCGCAGCCGCGCGGCTCACCACATTCGGAAGCAGCGCCAGCTTCCTCACAAGCTGCATGAAACAAGGCATGAAGCCGGCCCAAAACCATGATGTATCTTCGCTTCGCTCGGTCGGCTCTACCGGCTCACCGCTGCCTCCGGAAGGCTTCAAATGGGTCTATGATGAAGTCGGCCGCGATATTCTGCTGAACTCCACCAGCGGCGGAACCGATATTTGCAGCAGTTTTGTAGGCGGAAATCCGCTGCTGCCGGTGCGGGCGGGCGAAATTCAATGCCGCATTCTGGGGGCAAATGTGCAGGCCTGGAGCGAAACCGGCAAAGTCCTCACCGGCGAAGTGGGCGAAATGCTTATTCCCGCTCCAATGCCCTGTATGCCGCTTTTTTTCTGGGGTGATGCCAACATGGAGCGCTACAAAGCTTCCTACTTCGAGGAGTTCCCCGGCGCATGGCGGCACGGCGACTGGATCAAAATTACCGAACGCGGAAGCTGCGTGATTTACGGACGCTCCGATGCCACGCTCAACAAAATGGGCGTACGTATTGGCACGGCAGAGATTTACCGCGCTGTAGAAACCGATGCCCGCGTGCGCGACAGCCTTATTGTAAGCCTCGAACGGCCCGACGGAAGCTGGTTTATGCCGCTTTTTGTGGTGCTCGATGATGAAGCCGCCCTCGATGAAACCCTGCGCCAGCGCATAAAAAATGCCGTTCGACAGCGCATCGCCCCGCGTTTTGTCCCCGACGAAATCATCGCCGTGGCGGAGCTGCCCTACACCCTGAGCGGCAAAAAAATGGAGCGCCCGGTGAAGCGAATATTAGAGGGCACGCCGGCCGGAAAAGCGGTCAGCCGCGACGCGATGCGAAACCCCGGCGCCCTCCGGATTTTTCAGGAATTTTATGAAAATCGGCTCCGGCATGAAACGTAAAGACTGCTTACCTTATAGAAAACGATGCTGCTTTCATCATACAACAGACGGCATCTCCCATCTGCACTGGTAACCTATAGGTATGAAACGCATTCTGAGGAACATAACGGCAAAACAGGCGGCCACATCTTTTGTAGAAATCAATCTTTCCCATCTGCGGCATAATGCGCGCCTGCTGGCCGCCAAAGCCGGAAAAAGCATCAAAAAAATGGCGGTGGTAAAAGCCAACGCTTACGGACACGGTGCAGATATTGCCGGGCCGGCGCTTCAGGACGAAGCCTGTATTGATGCTTTTGGCGTAGCTACGGTCGAGGAAGCCATCAACCTGCGCAATGCCGGCGTGATAAAGCCAATTCTGGTGTTTGCACCGGTCAAAAAGCACACCGTCGCCGATTACCGCATGTACAGCCTGGTGGCCGTGGTGGGCAGTTTAGAAGAATTAAACCTGCTTACGCCCTCCATTTCCTTTCATCTGGAGTTCGATACGGGCATGGGGCGGCTGGGGTTTTATCCGGAAGAATGGCCGCAGATCTATAAACATATTGAAGAAAAAGAACTTAAGCCTACGGGCATCATGACGCACTTTGCTACTGCCGATGCACCCGGCGCAGCTTACACACGCGAGCAACTGCGGCGCTTTAAAAAACTGCTTTCCGAAATGGGTGAATGGGCCGAAGGAAAAATCATTCACGCGGCCAACTCCGGCGGACTGCTGTATTATGAAGAAGAAGGCGTGCGCTTCGACATGGTGCGCTTTGGCATCAGCTTATACGGATTTTCTCCGAATCCGGAAGTATCGGAGCAAAAAACAGAAACGCGGGATGATGCCGTGCTCAAGCCGGTTTTACAGTGGAAATCTTGCGTAACGGCCTGCCGGCGCATCACAAAAGGGCAATCGGTAAGTTACGAAGCCATCTGGCAAGCCCCCGAAGACGGCTGGCTGCTGGTGCTGCCGGTTGGCTACGCCGACGGGCTGCGGCGCGGGCTGAGCAATCGGACATACATGAGCGTAGAAGGCCTGCCGGAAGCGCTGCCGCAGGTCGGCAACATCACCATGGATTATTGCATGCTGTTCAGCAAGCAGGAAGTAGCTACCGGAACTATCGTAAAAATAATGGGCGATGGGCAGCCCGAACCCGGATTTGCCCCGGCTCCAACCGCCGACGCCTGGGCCCGCGAGCTCGGTAGTATCAGCTACGAAATTTTATGCGGCATCCATCCGAAGATCGAGCGCATAGAGACGCACGGACGTGCGTCTCTGCGCGGGGGATAAGCGGGGAGGGGGATTTGGAGAGTGAGAGAGTGAGAGAGTGAGAGAGTGGGAAACGGGAAAGGGAGAAGGGGAGACGAGGGGAAATGGAGAAAAGGAGAAATGGGGAAATGGAGAGCCGGAGATGGCGCTTGCTCCAAGGGAGCAAGATCACCAGCATGGCGCAACGCGCTATGATGTGGGAATCACCCCCGATGGGGAAGCGGAGAAAGGGAGAAGGGGAGAAAAGGGGAAATGGGGAAATGGAGAAGGGGAGAGCAGGAGGTGCCAAAACCCCCATTGCTCCAACGGAGCAACATCACCAGCATGGCGCAACGCGCTATGATGTGGGAATCACCCCCGATACAAGCCCTGAAAGGGCGCAGGCCGGATCATAAACCCGCCCGCTACATAGCCCACGAATAAATTCATGGGCTATGTAGCAGGCTCTGCATCATTCTCCACAAGCCCGTATTCCTGATTTAGCGCATCCTGACTTATTTTAAAATGATTGGCAATCGCCCGGATGACGTTTTTGGACAGCCCTTTTTTGTAGGATAACATTTCGGAGACATAGCCTTTGGTACAGCCTACGATATCCGCAAGCTGCGCCTGATTCAGGCCGTGCGCTTCCATAAGCGCCTTTACCAGCGTAACTGGATCTGAGTGAGCAGGTACTCTCTGCCGGGCATCAAAATCTTCAATAAGCAGGGTAAGCAGATCAATCTCATTCTCACGGGCAACCGCTTCTTCGGAAAACAGCATTTCTTCAAGCTGCCTGCAGTAGTCATCATACTGCGTTCTGGACTTTATAACTTTGTAGGGTAGGTGCTGCATAAACATAGCGTATAAACAAATCGGTTGAGTTATGCTATATTTTATAATTGCGGGTAATTATTTTTATGGTTATTTGATAGCAATAATATCAACTACAAGTACTTAATTTCAGTAAAGACCGCGCCTGTGGTAAATTAGCTGAGCTGCATCATTTAACCTTATGCTAAAAATTTATATCTAATAATGATGGCTGTTTCTTCTGCCTATTAATATTTCTACCGATGGACCTTGAAACCCTGCGAAATATCAACCGGATCGTCGAGCGCGACGGCAAGGATACAACCTATAAATTCGCTTTGCTGAGAGCCGCCATCGAAATGATTCAGGAGCAGACGCCTCAGCGGCGCTTTGAGGGCTCACTTGTTCATCTGCCCGTTGGCGTACTGGTCATGAAATGGCTTTCGTATTACTATCCCATCATAACAGCTGAACTGCCTCAGAAAAAAGGCGATCGTATTAGCTCTAACACCCTGGCGTTCCGGGCTTTGTTTAAGCAGGTAACCGATTATTATGATGCCGTGGGCGGCTATGCGGTTTTGGAATATGATATGATGAACGGCGGCATACCCGATTCAATAGCACCAGTTGTGAACAGCTTATGCATGAAAATTCGTGAAACCATTCTCAAACAGCCGATGAGATATATTGGCAGTTCTGTTTATGGTGAGCAGTATCAAATTTTTAAGCCTGTAAAAAACACATTTAGCAGAATATCCTCCGAACAGTTTAACACCGTATCAATGGTTCAGCATTATGGTTTTTTCACGATACCAAGAGCCTATTATGATGTGTTTGAGCTTTTGGGAAGCTTCATTACAGGTACGCATTCCATTTTGCTTCACTGGGCGCAGTTTACGGTTGGCACTAGTAAAAATAAGCTGAAGCTGGAGCAGGTGATGCAAGCGTTGACCGATTATCCTCCTGAAGTACGGCAGATGCAGCTTTCACGACGCTATTTTGGTGAATATGCCCGCGAATCGGGCCAATTGCACTGCGTTTGGTCAGGCCGCTCCCTTGCTTCTGAAATGCACATAGACCACGTAATTCCCTTTTCGATTTCCCGCAATAATGCCTTATGGAACCTCATGCCCGCACATAAGGCCATCAATATTCGGAAAAGTGATAAAATCCCGTCTGCGGAACTGCTTGATGAGCGCCGTGATTTCATCATCCGGCAGTGGAACTTTATGAGGGAAAAGGAGCCCGTATTATTCGAAAGAGAAATGAGCTTCGATCTCATCACAAAAGATAAGGTGTCCTCATCAACCTGGGCGGACGAAGCCTATAACGCCTTAAAACACCGCTGCCGGTATTTAGCTGATGTCCGCGGTTTAGCAAGCTTTACGTTATGATGAAAAATTCTCATGCCTATGCCACGGCCAAAAAGCGGGATCGGGAATCTTTCCCCACGAGATGGCTGCACCAAAACGGCCGGCTCTCCGGTCGGGTACTGGACTTTGGCTGTGGCTATGGCAAAGACGTCGAATATATGCAACAGCAGGATTTTTCTGTTGTCGGATATGATCCGTATTACCAGCCCGAATGGCCGGAAGAGCGCTTCGATACCATCATCTGTAATTACGTACTGAACGTACTGCTACCTGAAGAGCAGGCAGAGGTGATGATGGCCGTAAGCGAGTTATTGCGTCCATCCGGGAGAGCGTATTTCAGCGTGCGGCGCGACCTAAAGAAAAACGGATTTCGTCGGCACGCTATCCATAAAGTAGATACCTACCAATGCCTCGTAAAGCTGCCCTACGCTTCAGTGCTTCGGAACCGGTTCTGCGAAATATACGAATACCTGCCTTTTACCCGCATAGATAACGGCAAAGCCGGGTTGTTCGAAAACCCCGGCCCGACCAGGGAGCTGATATCCGAGCTGGCCAGCGTGTACAGCATCTACGCGCCCGATCCTGTAAGCAAAGGCCACGCGCTCATCATCCCAAAACGCAAGGCCGAAACCTATTTCGACTGCACAGCCCGTGAACAACAAGCGCTCTGGCTGATGGCTGAAAGGGTAAAAGATATATTAGAAACACGCTACCAACCCGATGGATTCAAAGTATATTTTACTTGTGGAGCCGCTGCTGGACAAAAATTACCGCATGCGCATATAGATATGATTCCGTGTTATTCATTCCGCTGACTCTATTTTATTGCAGCTAACAAACTAAGTAAAAATAGTAGGAAGTTCATGCCTATTAACCATCACGAGCCTTCTCCGCATAAAATGAAGAAGGCTCGTGAGATACCGCAAGAAAGGCTTCGTTGAAACCTGCACTGCTCTGCATTTGGGCCGGCCCTCGAAAACGCTAAGGGCTTTAACCCCCTCGCGGCTCGGGCCGATTGTTTTGTGCTTCACCAACCCCGGGTGGCCGGCCTTGCTGCGCGGCGGCCTCTACCCGGGGCTACAAAGCT